>JAFGNQ010000132.1 GCA_016926925.1 Candidatus Aminicenantota bacterium | reverse complement strand
GGCGTAGAGCCCGACCGGCTTTTGGACGATACGGCCTTAGCCTACAAATCCCCTCAGGGTCTGGTTGTCATCACCGGCTGTTCGCATTCGGGGATATGCAATATCGTCGAGCAGGCCAAGAGGCTGTGTAAAGAGGAGAGAATCCTCGATATCGTAGGCGGCCTTCATTTGCTCAATCCCTCCATAGAACAGCTCCAGGGGACATTGGAGTATATGAAGCACTTGAATCCGAAAGAGATGCATGCCTGTCATTGCACGGATTTGAATTCGAAAATCGCTTTATCCCGGGTCGCTAATCTCAAAGAAGTGGGAGTGGGCTTGATCCTTGAGTATGAATAGAACGAGGTGTGTTCATGGCCGATTTAGACAGCTATATAAAACAGCTAAAAGAAACTTTCCCCTTGAGAAAGCCGGTGCTTCGGTCAGCGATTCGGCAGCTTCAAATCCCGTTAGGGGCAAGAGTACTGGATGCGGGTTGCGGCATTGGACAACCTGCTTTGTTGTTGGCGGACGAGGTGGGTCCGGCCGGACATGTCACCGCTATCGATAGATGTGGCACGTTTCTCATCCATGCCGGACAAATCGCTAAAAATGCAGACTTGTCGGACCGGATTTCATTTCGAGAAGGAGATTTGAAGGAACTTCCCTTTGATAACCACCAATTCGATTGGGCGTGGAGTGCGGATTGTGCAGGCTATCCTTCTGTGGGAGAGCCGCTTCCTTTGCTCAAAGAACTTTCCCGTGTGGTCAAACCCGGCGGTGGAATTGCCGTCATTGCCTGGTCCTCTCAGAATTTGCTTCCGGGATATCCGCTTTTGGAAGCACGGCTGAACGTGACGAGTTCTTCAATTGAACAACACATGATGGCAAAAAGTCCGGAATCCGCATTCCTGCGGGCCTTGGGTTGGTTTCGCGAAACGGGCTTGGAGGAAGTCGAAGCCCAAACTTTTGTGGGGAATGTCTGTGCTCCGTTGGATGACGAGATCCGGGCTGCTTTGCTTTCTTTTTTCCATATGCTGTGGGGGGAATCCCAATCAAGAGTGTCCAAAGAGGATTGGAAAGAATATCGACGGCTCTGCCTGCCCGAGTCAGCGGATTTTCTACTCAATCTAACGGATTATTACGGCTTTTTCACGTACTCGATGTTTCATGGCAAAGTCCCGAAGTGAATCGTCCCGCTGTTGTTTTGGTTTTGGATCGTTTATTCGTATTTCAGAGCCCTGGCCGGATTGGTCAGCGCCGCTTTGATGGCCTGATAACTGACCGTAAACAGAGCAATAACTAAAGCCAGCACACCTGAGAAGAAGAAGGTCTCCCAGTGTATTGTTAATTCCGGGGACATCATACTTCTCGTGCCTAAATTGCCTTAGATACTTTTTCAAAAAAAATAATAATGACGACCCTTTTTGATGGACCTTGAATTCAATGTGTCTTGACCCGGGATACACGGTCGTCATGCTTTCGCACTACAGCCCCCCGCAGCAAACATCATAGAACAGGTCATCGAGCAGATGATTCTCATCCGATGACCGGAAGGTTTTCCCCGTTCGCATATTCGATGACTGTATTTCGTGCGGTTATTTCCTGAAAACTTATATATACCGGCTGCCTTTGTCGCAGATGCGTGCGCTTATTAACAGTGCTAATTGGGAGCCATTTGACCTCTAAATTCCGCTGTGATATATATTTTATCGTTTTAAGGGGAAATTCACGGCATTAAGAATATGCTCGACGAATGAAAATCATTTTATTCCGAAGGAGGAAAAATGGGAAAATGGGATTTATTGAGAGCTTTTGCCATGCTTATGGCCGGATTTGCAGGCGGTGTTGCCAAGTGCCCTCGAGAAGGTGAAAATTGTCCAAAGCTACGTGTGCTTTGGGGCTTCATTTTAGGAGTAGTTGCCGCAGTTGTCTATATTCTTGTCTTTCTGGGAGGCCGAGTTTTGGAATGTTGCGATTTGATCGCCATCATTCTTGTCGCCTATCTCTTCACTTATTTCATCGACAGCCTCTTTCCTGGGAAAAAAACTCCTTGAATGAGTGGCATATTTCTGAGGGAACATAAGGGAGGATATTCAAATCAGCTTGTGCTGAAGCGCTCAGATACAGGCATCTCTTTTAAACTGCAGCTGAATCAAGCCTAGATTCTCATGAATCGAGCTTGATGCGGATTCTTGTGTCGAATTGTGTATTGTCGATAAGAGAAACATGAACATCATCGGAAAAACAATAGGCCACATACACATTGTCAATTTCTTAGGTGGCGGAGGAATGGGCGATGTCTATACCGGCTTCGATGACAAACTGGAGCGCAAGGTTGCAGTTAAAGCCATTAGAGCAAAAGCCCGGCTTAAGCCTCAGGCAAAATCCCGGTTTTTACGTGAAGCCCGTGTGCTTTCTCAGCTTGAACACGTCAACATATGCCAGATATATGATTACATCGAGGAAAAAGACATTGATTTCCTCATCCTCGAGTTTATATCGGGAAAGAACTTGAATATCGCTATCAGAGAAGGATTAAGCAAACAGCTCAAAATGAAAATTGCCGAGCAAATCGCTGAAGTGCTGGTGGTCGCCCATCAAAAAGGAATTGTCCATCGTGACCTAAAACCCACTAATGTGATGCTGACAGAGTCCAATGAGGTAAAAGTCTTGGATTTCGGGTTAGCACGCTATGTAAAAGCCAGGCCTCATAGGGATGAAACGGACGATAGTGTGCCAAGCAGGAAAAGAGAAAATTTCCGGAAAGATATTGAATCTCGTCCTGACGAAATCGATGTAACTCAGACCTTTCATTATGGAGAGAAGCAGATTGCATCGGATACGGATCTCCCTCCCCATGTAACCCTCAAGACAGAGGATGGAACGATTATGGGGACCCCATCCTACATGAGTCCCGAGCAAGCTAGGGGAGAATTCATCGGTGCTGCGAGCGATATGTATTCCTTCGGTTTAATCCTCCAACAGCTTTTCACAGAAAAGGCGCCCTATGATGAAACGGCAGACCGGAGTACTGTTCTCAAAATGGCTAAAAACGCAGAGACCATGCCGCCAACCGGAATAAGCAGCGATCTTGCAGGACTCATCAACCGGCTGAAGTCTCCCATCCCAACCGCACGACCGTCGGCGACGGAGACCTTAGAAACACTGCAGAGAATCAGAGAAAAACCAAGAAGGATAACCAGAAATCTTCTCATCACTGCCGTCGTACTGGCTTTCCTCATTTTGGGGCTCAAGTACGTCCTGGATCTTCGCCGGGAACGCAGACAGGCCTATCAAGCTCGCGACGAAGCAACGGAAGTGGCGAATTTCCTTGTGGAGCTCTTCGAAGTCTCTGATCCTGGTGAAGCAAGGGGGAATACCATCACAGCTCGTGAGATACTCGATAAGGGTGCCATGAAGATCGAACAGGGCCTGGAACGGCAGCCACTCACGAAAGCCAGGTTGATGGAGACCATCGGAATCGTCTATCACAAATTGGGACTCTATCCAGAATCGGAACCGCTTGTGAAAAAAGCACTCCAGATAAGGGAGAAAATACTCGGCCAAGACGACCTCCAGGTTTCCCAGAGCTTGATAAGCCTTGCTCTGCTTCTTGAGAGTCAAGGGAAATATCCGGAAGCGGCAGAATGTGCGCGGCGAAGTATGGAAATCAGGGAAAAGATGCTCGGACCCGATCATCCCGATTTTGCTGACAGCCTTCATGTGCTTGCCCGCATACATCAATTACGAAGCGAAGAGAAGGAGGCTCGGGCGTTCTATGAAAGGGCGCTCGAAATCCGCGAAAGAGTGCTCGGATCAAACCATGTGAAAGTGGCCGAAAGCCTGTTCGATTTGGGAAGGTTTTACTATATCGAGAGCGAGTATGACAAATCTGAAGAATTCTTCCGGAGGTCATTGAAAATTAGAGAGTCAACCTTAGGTCCTGATCATCCCGATGTGGCACAAAGCCTTAACGGGCTGGCAGGACTCTACCTCTGGTTGCGACGGTATGATGAGGCAGAACCCCTTTACCAGAGATCACTCGCTATCCGTCAAAAAGCGCTCGGCCCGAATCACCCGGATGTAGCCGTCATCTATTTCAACATCGCCATCCTTCACCTTTATAAAAGAGATTACTCGGAAGCAGAAAAATATTACAAAAAAAACCTGGAAACCTTGAAAAAATCGCTCAGAAGCGACCATCCCGAGATCGCGGGGACATTATGCGGACTGGCCAATATCTACAAGATTACAGGCAGGACCGAGGAAGCGGAGGAGACATATCTGAAGGCCTATTCACTATTGGAAAAAGCATACGGAGCTGAAAACCCTGAATTGGTCAGTACTCTCAACAACCTTGGTTTCATCTGTATGGAAAAGGGTCATTTCACCAAGGCAGAAGAGAATATGAAACGGGCACTATCGATCATGGAAAAAGCCTATGGCCCTGACCACCCCCGTTTGGCCTATAGTTGGCGTAATCTTGGACAGCTCTATCTCAAATCCGGTTCCCTTGAAGAATCGGAAAGGAACATGAAAAAAGCTCTATCCATTCTGGAAAAATCCGTTGACCCGGAAGATGGTGAGCTTGCTGGATTCCTCAGCGATCTGGGCCATCTTTACTGCGTGATGGAGAAGTATGAGGAAGCAGAAACACAACTCTTACGAGGGCTTAAAGTTTATGAAAATATCGAGATTCCAAAATCAGAGACAAAAGCAGACATTCTCCGGTATTTGGGGGATGTCTATTATCGGGGTTTAAAAGAATATGGAAAGGCAGAGTCTTGCTTCTCGGAAGCCATGAAATTATACGAGGAGCAAATTGGCTTAGAATCTGCTGCGGCACATGAAACGGTCAAGGAATACGCTGATTTACTCAGAAAGACAGGTCGGCAGGATGAGGCAGCTTACCTGGAAGAAAAAATAAAACCTCACGAATAATATTTTACCGGCACTTTCCGCTTTGTTCCCGGATGTGATCCAGGTTTGGCTGTAACGAATTCAGGGGACATCATGCTTAATTCTCATGTCCGAATCCCGTATTGACATATCCCCATTGCTGTGTTACCAATGTTAAAGCTTTTTCAAGATACGGAATCCGATGGGACGCTCACAAGCGGAGCGGATCAATATCTGATTTGCAGTGAGATTCTCAAGCCTCGATTCAGATTTCATCGACGACAAAAGCCCGGTCTATCGGCTTTTCAAACACAATGACTTCCCCCGGCTTTCCGAGCTCATAAAGACTATAAAACCCGAAATTGCCGGCATGCGTTCGGTTAAACTCTACAATGCGATCTGCATGGATGCCCTCTCCAATAAGGACATTGTCATCATTGTCGCTGAGGAACGCTCAAGTCTAATCGGTTTTAACATCACAGTTGTTGAAAGACGCCGGTTTTTTAGATATTTTCTTTTCAGACATCCCGTTCTATCTTTAAAAATCGCCCTCCAGAGGGGCATCAATTTTTTGAGAGGATTTACCGTAAAAGAAAGGACTGATCCTCTTCCATGCCGTGAAGCCTTGCCTTATATCTTAAAAACAGATTCCGGCCGATCATGGAAAGATTCTTCTCCCGATATCGCAAAAATAATATTCACGGCAGTCCGGGATGGATATCGCGGTCGGCGTGTTTCAGTAGGCATCGGCGAATTTTTGTTGCATATTCTGGAAGAGCGTGGTGTCGGACGTCTGGATACCCTGGTCGATCCTCAAAATTTGCCGTCGATTCGGCTAACCCACAGGTTGGGTTTTCGGATCGAGAGAAAAGGCAGATGGCTCCTTGGATCCGTCGACATCGGGAAAAAGACGCAATCGAATCCTCAGGATGTTTAAGTTTTATTTTGAGACAAAGGATTGAACTCCAGAGCTTTCATGTGAGATCAGTCTCATTTATAGATCAAATCTGAGTGCTCTCGCGAGTCGGGTTTGAAGCGGGGAGGAAGAGAGGAAATGATCGAAGAAACTCTGAGAAGACATGCCCTCGAGAAAGGGGATAAGCCTGCCGTCATTTGTGGGGAACGAAGTTTGACCTATGGGCAATTGGATTCCCTCTCGAACAAACTTGCAGACTCACTCTCGAGCCTCGGCTTGGCGAAAAAGTCGAAGGTATCATTTCTGTTGAACAATTCTCTGGAATTTCCTCTCATTTACTATACTCTGATCAAATTAGGCGCGATAGCTGTTCCGATCAATACACGCTATCAAGCATCCGAGCTCCAGTTCGTCCTGAATCATGTCGAATCCGAGCTCCTGCTTTTTAATGAAACGTACCAGGGTATCGTTAGACAAATCCGGCCCGAATTATCACAAATCAAGCGATATATCATGTGCGGAGACAGAGGGGAATCGGCTTTTTCCAAGCTCCTGGAGAAGGGAAAAGATGTGCGGCGGAGTGCTCCTGTCTCCGACGTCGAGGAAATGATTTATTTCTACACCTCTGGGACCACGGGTGATCCCAAGGGCGTCGTTTTGACGCGTGCCAATTGTATCTCCTCAGCCAAGATGTGGATCGAAGCGATGGGCTTTTCATCCAGAGATAAAATGCTGGTTACAACGCCTCTCTGGCATTGCTCGGCTACGACAGCTTTCATGTTGAGCGCAGGGATCGTCGGGGCCACATTGATTCTGCTTCCGGAGTTCAGCACCGAAGAGGTGCTCAGAATGATACAGATTCAAAAGCCGAATTTCATCTGGTTGGTTCCCTCTATAATGATTCTCTTGCAGCAGCATCCCCGCGTCTTGCAGTACGATCTTACATCATTGAAGACTATTCTCTCGGGCGGCTCTCCAGTGGATACGGAGGTCGTGAAATGGTGGAAAGATACGGTGCAGCATATCGAGGTATGCAATGGTTATGCGCAAACAGAGGGTGCCACTGCCTGCTCGCTACTGCGCGACGAACATATCCTGTCTAAACCGCACTCCATAGGCACAGCCATTTCGAGGGTCGTGCAGCTGAAGGTTGTCGATGAAAAGGGGGATGAGGCAGAATCCGGAAAAACGGGAGAAATCGTGATGAGGGGTCCGAACGTGATGAAGGGGTACTACAAAAACCACGCCTTGACAGAGAAAACAATCAGAGAAAGATGGCTCTTTACCGGTGATTTGGGCCATTTCGATCGGGAAGGGTTCCTGTATTTTGATGGAAGAAAAAGAGACTTGATCATCAGAGGGGGGGAGAATATTTTCCCCGAGGAAATCGAGACCGTTCTCTCGGAACACCCGGATGTTCTGGAAAATGCGGTCATAGGCGTCCATGACGAAATACTGGGCGAAGTCGTGATGGCCGTGGTCGTGAGAAAGCGGGAAAGCCGGGTGTTGGCCAAAGATCTCATCAGCTATTGTTCGGGTTTTTTGGCCGATTATAAGGTGCCGAAATTTGTCACATTTGTCGAGGAATTGCCTAAGAATCCTACGGGAAAGGTTTTAAAAAAAGTTCTCAGAAAAGAATTCGGAGCAGAGGGAAGCCAGTGATCGGGTTCACTCGTATTTCAGAGCCCTGGCCGGATTGGTCAGCGCCGCTTTGATGGCCTGATAACCGACTGTAAACAAAGCAATAACAAATGCCAGCACACCTGAGAAGAAAAAAGTCTCCCAGCTTACTGTCGTACGGTATGCAAAATTCAGCAGCCAGTTTTGCATTGCCAAAAACGCGATCGGCCAGGCGATGATATTTGCCAGGAGCACCAGGAGAGCGAACTCTCCGCAGAGCATGAAGGTGATTTTAGCGATCGATGCCCCCAGAACTTTCCGGATGCCGATTTCCCGGGTCCTCTGTTCGGCAGCGAACGATGCCAGACCGAAAAGGCCGAGACAGGCGATGAACACGGCTAAAAAGGAAAAATATTTGAGCAAACCGCCCATCCGGTCTTCTGCCTGGTACAAAAGACCAAAATCTTCATTGATAAAACTGTAGTCAAAGGGAAAGTCGGGAATCACATCGTTCCAGGTTTTCTTAATGTCCGATAGAGTTGCGGTCATATTTTCGGGATGGATACGTACCAGAATGTAATTCATGTACTGCGGACGAAGCATGAGAACCAGGGGTTCGATTTTCTTTTTCAGCGAAAGGAAATGGAAATCTTTCACTACGCCGATAATGGTGCAGGTTTTCCCTCCAAATGTGAGCCTCTTCCCGGCAGCGGAATCGGCGCCCATAAGCTTTCTGAGCTCTTCATTGACGACATAGGCGGATTCCTTATCAGAAGGGAAGTCCAGGCTGTAACTGCGTCCTTCGGCCATTTCCATATCCGCCGTCTCGAAGTAATCGTAATCCACGGAAGTGAAATGGACAGAGACATCTTTTTCAGGATCTTTCCCTTCCCAATCGGCTCCATCCGAATTGCTGTAGATGCCGGAAGGTTTGTCGCTTGAAGCGCTGACACCAACCACTCCCGGATGTTTGAGCCATTCTTTCTTGACGGCAGCATAAGATCCCTGCACGTCCCTTCCGCGAATCGGAATGGAGAGAAGAAGGTCTTTTTCGAATCCGAGGCTCTTTTCTTTAATGAAGCCGAGCTGGCTGTAGACGATTCCTGTTCCGATAATAAGGGCAATCGACAGTGAGAATTGAACAACCACCAGCACTTTTCTGAAAACCGAGCCCGAGGTTCCGGAACCGATTGTTACTTTGAGCACCTTGACGGGATGAAAGGAAGAGAGAAAAAGAGCGGGGTAGCTGCCTCCGATGAGTCCCGTCACCAAAAGGACGCCCGAAACAGCGAGAGGAGCCCGACCTCTGGCTAGAGCGCTCAATGCAATTTCTTTTCCCGATAATGAGTTGAAGACCGGCAAGACAAGCCAAACGAGAAAGACCGCCAAAAGTAATGAGAGAAAAACAAAGACAAAGGATTCAATGTAAAACTGCTGGATGATCTGCCGCTTGCCGGCGCCAACGACTTTTCTCATCCCGACTTCCCGGGCGCGTTTGGCCGACCGTGCTGTCGCCAGGTTCATAAAGTTGATACAGGCGATGAGAAGCACGAACGCGGCGATTGCTGAAAATATGGCGATGTATTGGGCGTTTCCTTTTTTTTCGCCGAAACCGAAGTATGAGTAAAGGTGGATTTGTGTCAAAGGACGAAGAGAATACTCCTGGTCCTCGCCCGAGCCGTGCTTGGTAACCAACGCCTGTATTTTTTGAGCGACCGATTGCGGTCGAGTTGTTTCCTGCAGCAGTGCGAATGTCAAAGTGGTGTTAACCGTCCATTTTTCGAGGTCCTGACCGCTTGTCCTCAAAAGCTCGTAAGGCATCATCAATTCAAACCGGAGATAACTCGTTCGTGGAACATTTTTCATGACGCCTGTCACGGTAAAGTCCAGCCGGTTATTGACGTTGAGCGTTTTCCCGATAGCGTCCACGTGCCCGAAATACTTTCTGGCCTTGTCTTCGGTGATGACGATGGAATGAGGTGCTTCCAGGGCGGTCCGGGCATCTCCTTTTATCAAGGGAAAGCTGAAGATTTCCAGGAATGAAGGATCCACGGCGGCCGCGGTATCCTCGAAAAATGTCTTGTCGCCGTGCTTCACCAGAATTTCACCTAGCGGACTTACTCTTGAAGCATCTTCGACTTCGGGGATTTCTTCTTTTAGAGCAGGCCCCAGAGGGTGGGGACTGACATTGACGTGGAACAACTGGCCGGAGTAGTCCTGATCGAATTCCACCCGGTAGAGGCGGCCGGCGTTCTCATGAAATCTGTCAAAACTGAGCTCGTCCAGAACCCAGAGGGTGATCAGCAGCGAACAGGCGATCCCCACCGCAAGCCCGGCGATATTCAGGAAGGAATACATCTTGTGTCTTTCAAGATTGCGAACTGCGATTTTGAGATAATTTTTCAACATTTCCATACTCCAGTAGAATAAATTCTTAAGCAGAAAAGGGATGGATTTCGTGACCTGGATGCGATACCATCTCCTGGCCTTCCTCAAACCGGATTCCTTCCGGATGAGATGAAACTCTTCTTCCAGGTCGCCGGGGAGTGCCAGCTCGGAGTAATCGGTCAGGAACCGGTTCAAGATGAATTTTAATAATTTGGGCGGTCTTTGCTCGTTATATGCCATTGAATTATCAAGTATGTTTGAAGGCGTTCTCCGAAATTTTTTGCCGAAGTCTGTCTCGAATGGTCTTTTGAGCACCCAATGCTTTGATCCCATGAGGAGTAACCCGGAAAATCCTTTTGCTGCGGCCTCCTCGTTCGTTCGTCGGTTCGGAAAGTAAGGAGGCGACATAGCCCTTCTGTTCGAGGCGGTAAAGAGGATCATAGACGGCCCCGATCGACCAGTCTTTTCCTATGGCTTTGCTGACCGCCCTTCTGATTGTCACGCCGTAGGCCTCATCACCGAGCCCCAAGATGGCCAGCAATAGGATTTCATCATGGCTTGATAAAAGCTTCATGAACCCTGCTCCTTTTTCGTGAATCGAGCTTTTGAGCCTTTTTGCCTTCCATTTGTCTTGGATTTCATAACATATGACGTTAGGAACCGAATGAAGGTTGGCATTTAATTAAAAATACCACGTGTTTTTTTGGAGGTCTCATTACCGGTTTTTTAAGCTACTCGGCTCTCTTCCATTTTGTGTGAGATGACAGGGTGCGAGATGAAAATGGCTGGAGATGTCTTCGCTCCAGTCGGATTTTTCACGCCATTTCCTCGGCCTCCTTCTCGGCCCTGCGTAACTCCGCACGTCTATCCGTTCTGAATCCGTTTATCATTGAGCTACCATTGCACTGCCCGACAGCTCATTCCGTGCTCACACAGTCC
>JAFGNQ010000131.1 GCA_016926925.1 Candidatus Aminicenantota bacterium | reverse complement strand
CGGATTTGTCGAGAATAACCATATTCTTCCCTATGCCATCCAAAGAACCTTTGTTGATGATGACGGATCTGTTGTAGTTGCTCGCATCCAGCCCCACAACTCTGGCGTAGAGAATTTTATCATGAATTCGTTTGAGCAATTCTTGAATTTCCTTTTCTGTTTTGTAGTGCTTCAAGGCATTCTTCAGCAGGTTGTTCTCCTGAGACAGAAAAAACTGATCCTTTCTCATCCTTTCGTTATCAATGTGCGCTTTCCTAAGATCGAAATAACCTTTCCAGATGTTCCCTAAACCTTGAGCGAAAGAAACGATGCCATGCTGGATCGGAGAAGATATAACGAACACAGCTTTTTCGAAATAGTTTTCCTCTTCTCCAATCGGGACTTGAACGGAAATCAGGATGAGGTGTAGGACAACAAGGATCACAAGGACGAAAATGCTTTTGTTTTTTTGCCAAAAAGAGGGCATGGGTTTTATCGACTGATCAAATCAAAGAGATTTTGCGCAAAAGATCCAGGTCATCCAGCATCTTCCCCGCACCAAGAACCACAGTGGTCAAAGGATCTTCCGTGATGAAGACAGGTAGTTGGGTCTCTTCCCGGATGCGCTTGTCGATGTTTTTCAACAGAGCGCCTCCCCCGGTCAGGATGATGCCGCGATCGATAATATCTGCGGAAAGTTCAGGCGGGGTTTTTTCCAAGGCGACTTTTACGGCGTCGATTATGGCAACGACAATATCCTCCAGAGCCTCTCTGATCTCTTGGTCATCCACGACGATAGTCTTCGGAATGCCTTCCCGCAGGTCACGTCCTTTAATCTCCATAGTAATGGGTTCATCCAAAGGATAAGCCGATCCAATTTGCATCTTGACCAGCTCGGCTGTTTTTTCTCCGATAAGAAGGTTGTATTTCCTCTTGATGTATTGGATAACGGCTTCGTCCATTTCGTTTCCGGCTATACGGATGGAATGATTGAACACGATTCCATTAAGAGAAATGACGGCAATATCCGTCGTACCCCCTCCGATATCGACAATCATGTTGCCTGTCGGCTCGGAAATCGGGAGATCGGCTCCGACAGAGGCGGACATGGGCTGTTCCACAAGATAAACTTCAGATGCCTTTGCTCTCATAGCGACGTCTTTAACCGCTCGTCTCTCAACCTGGGTGATGCCCGTAGGGATCCCGATCACGATTCTAGGTCTCAATAAAAAGCTTCTGTTGTTTGTAGATTTCTTGATGAAATAATCAAGCATCTTCTCCGCGATCTCAAAGTCGGCGATGACACCGTCCCTCATGGGCTTAATCGCCAAGACACTTTTGGGTGTTTTTCCCAGCATCTCTTTCGCCCTCTTGCCGACTGCCTCGACTTTTCCCGTTTGGCTGTTCATGACGACAATGGAAGGCTCCTGAACGATAATGCCTTTGCCGCGCAGATAAACGAGCGTATTGGCAGTACCGAGGTCAATCGCCAGATCGCAGAAAAACCTGTCTTTTAGCCATTCAATCAAATTCATTCTATCTTCCTCTTTCTACACGATTTATTTAACATAAAATGCTCTTTCACGCAAATAAAAATATAATTCCTTTGCGATGTTTTCCCTTGATTTTTGTTCCAGAGAAATATATAGTCAGAAAAAATCAATCCTCGAACCTTGAGGAGGTTAGAATGAGCGATCAATCTTTCAAACCCTATGTTCCCCCTGAACAAGCCATGAAAGAAATCTCATTCAAGGCCATATTTCTGGGCATATTGATGGCGGTCGTCCTGGGTGCGGCCAATGCTTATCTGGGTCTTCTGGTCGGGATGACCGTAGCTGCGACCTTTCCCGCCGCCGTTATCGCCATGGCCGTATTGCGGCCCATGAAGGGAACCATTCTTGAAGAGAATTTAGCCCGAACTACGGGAGCTGTCGGTGAGGCTCTCGCAGCAGGAGCTATCTTCACCATACCCGCTTTCCTTTTTACGGGTGTCTGGACAAAATTTGATGTGTTAAAATCATCCATGTTGATGCTCATCGGCGGTGTTCTCGGCGTTTTTCTCATAATCCTCGTCCGCCGCACGCTCGTCGAAGATGCAGAGCTCCCCTTCCCCGAAAGCGTTGCCTGCGCTGAAATGGTCAAAACCGGTCAAAAAGCGGGCTCTAATGCAGCCTACATGTTTTGGGCTATGGGCCTTGGCGGTTTTATTGAGTTTTTCACCAGCGAAAACGGAATAAGGATCATCAGACCCTATGCACGAGCCGTCTTTAAAATTCCCGGATTGTCACGCATAACCTATCTGGATGGAGACAATGTGGAAGTCACCAAGACGGCCGAGATAAAAGGAAGAATGTTCATCGAGTCTCCGGCTGCCAACGCAGCCATGACAGGCGTAGGTTACATCATCGGGCCCAAGCTTGCAGCTCTGACATTTTCAGGAGGTGTTCTCGGCTGGCTCTTTTTGATGCCCATACTGCTCTTTATCAGCGGAGATCTCGGGCGGATCGTTTCCGACTTCGGCGGAAATTGGACAGCCTTGGCCATCTCCGCATACGATGCACAGATTAAACCCATTGCCGTAGGTGCGATGCTCGTGGGGGCCTTTTATACGCTTTTCAGGATGAGAAAGAGCCTTTTCACGGGAATAGGCCGATCTTTTGCAGACGTTAAAAGAGCACGATCGGGTTCGGCAACCGAGACGGTTCGAACGGACAAGGATCTCCCTTTTCCCTCCATCATCATTGCCATAATTGCCCTGATCATTCCAATGGTCATCCTCTATAACGTTTTTACCCGCAACATCGGATCAGCCCTTGTCTCGGCCCTCGTTATGGTTGTTATGGGGCTTCTGTTTGCAGCCGTTGCCGGCTACCTGGTGGGAATTATCGGCTCTTCATCCAATCCTATTTCAGGGCTTACACTCACCACACTGCTGATCGCTGCCTTGATGATGGTCATCATGGGACAGAAGGGAAATGAGGGAATCGCCGCCGTACTTGGAGTGGCGGCGGTCGTCTGCTGTGTGGCCGGGGTGGCAGGAGATATGATCCAGGACTGGAAAGTGGGCCATATCCTGGGTGGGACTCCGTGGCGCATGCAGATAGGAGGCCTGATCGGAGTCATCGCTGCCGCTTTGACTTTAACTTTCTCCCTCCAGCTCCTCCACAATACCATCGGGATCGGGAGCGAAACGCTCCCGGCGCCTCAGGCAGGATTGATGGCAACCATGGCCAAAGGAATCGTCGGAGGCGAGATGGCCTGGCCGTTGGTTCTGGCCGGAATGCTTTTGGCCGTTGCTCTGATACTCATTGGATCCCCCTCGCCGATGCTCATCGCTGTCGGAATGTATCTCCCGTTTAGAGCCACCGCCTGCATCTTCCTAGGCGGCGTGATCAAATACTTCCTCGATAAAACCGTAGCCAAGAAGAAGCCCACGAATAAAGGGAAGGAGCTTGTTGAGAATATAGGTTTGCTTCTCGCTTCCGGATTGATCGCCGGACAGGCACTGATGGGACTCATTACAGCCGCTGTTAAAGGAGCCAAACTCCAGCTTCCCTCATTCTGGCAGAGTGCCTGGCTGGGGCTTTTGGTCTTCTTCGCCCTGGGATTTATCCTCATTTACCTGCCCTACAAAAAAATGGTCGAATCCGGAGAATTCGGGGAGGCGTCTGAAGCCGAAAAAAACTAACCTGGACTATTCTGGTAAATAAAGGAAACCGTATTCCTGGTGTGAAAACAAAGGCCGAAGCTAAAAAAGAAATCAACCTGCTTGAGCTCGTTCCCACGAAAAACATCGATTGGGAAAAGAACAAAGAAGGATTTGTCGTTCTTCTCAAGCCGAAGTTCAGGCATCCCTTTTTCAGGAAACACATCCTCCCCAAGCTGAGGAGCCCTCACTACCAAGTGAAGTTGGATGATGTGGGCAGTTTTTTCTGGGAGTCCTGTGACGGAAGAAGCACAGTTATGGAAATCGCAGGGAGGATGAAAATCCATTTCGGAGAAAAAATCGAGCCCGTTTACGATCGCTTGATTCTCTTCCTTCAAAATCTGGAAAAAAATAAGTTCATCCGGTACATAGGGCTTTAGCCTGGATTGGTCACGACTCGAGGTTAAAGAATGAGTTGCAGCGGTTTTTATGAATAATTCAGGCTTCTGGATTGTTCACGAGCCGAGGTTGCTGCAGCGGCAAGGAAGCGGCCTGTGAAGCTGTAGTGAACTACCGCGAAGAGGGCGAACAGATCAAACCCTATCAATGCATGTCTCTTAAAGAGTAGAATTGAAACGGAGGGACAATTCATCTACAATATTAAAGTGAATCAAAATGCTTGATGAAGAACGCACTTTGCTGGAAATCATGGTGTTGGGGAATCCGGTTCTCACCCGGAAAGCGGAGGAAATTCAAAACATCGACGACCATTTGATGCAACTCGCGAACGATATGATTTACACCATGCATGCCGCGCCCGGAATCGGGTTGGCTGCTCCTCAAATCAACCGCAGCCTGAGACTCATCACAGTCGACCTGTCTGTCGGGGAAAAAAACGAAGAAATCATCATACTTGCAAATCCGGAGCTTTTGAGCTCGGAAGGAGTCGACATCATGGAAGAGGGGTGCCTTTCCGTCCCCGAAGTTCATGAGAAGGTCGACAGGCCACTCCACGTGGTTGTTAAGGGAATCGACCTCGAAGGAAAAGAAAGAATTATAGATGCCAGTGGATTGCTGGCGAGAGTCCTTTGCCACGAGATTGACCACTTGAATGGAAAGCTCTTCATCGACCATCTTTCTCCTCTCAAAAAAAACATGATCAAGAAGAAATTCAAAAAACAAAAGGACAAAGGCCCCGGTGCATGAAAATCGTTTTTTTTGGAAGCCCTGCAGCTGCAATTCCTTCACTCAAAGAAATCCTGCGCGCCGGCCACAGCGTTGAGCTGGTCATCACTCAACCGGATAAACCCTCAGGAAGGGGAAATAATTTTCTCTTCTCACCCGTGAAACGTCTAGCCATTGATGAAAAAATCCCTCTGCATCAACCACAAAAAATCCGAAAGGATCAGATGGTTTTGGATAAACTGAAATCGATAGAGCCGGATGTCAATGTTGTGGTAGCCTACGGCCAAATTATGCCTGCCCCGGTGATCTACCTTCCCCGTTACAATACGATCAACTTGCATTTTTCCCTCCTTCCCAAATACCGGGGGGCCTCTCCGGTTCAATGGGCGATCCTCAACGACGAACAGATCACGGGCTTGACAGTGTTTGAACTCAACGAAAAAATGGATGAAGGCGGCATCCTGACTCAGGAGGAAGTCGATATCATTCCTGGGGAAACAGCTCCCGAACTGGAGCATCGTCTGGCTGAGAGAGGGGCAGGCCTTTTGACAAACACCCTGAGCCGGATAAAAGAGATAAAACCCAGGAAACAGGATCATTCAAAAGCGACATTTGCGCCTCGGATCAAGAAGGAAGACGGCCTGATCGTCTGGACCCACAAGGCCGGCTTTATCGAAAGGCAGATTCGTGCTTTCACTTCCTGGCCATCCAGTTACACTTACCTCGGAAGAAAACGGATAAAAATCATCTCGGGAAAGCATGAGCCCTCGAAAGCCTCTCGCGCCCATCCAGGAGAAATCGTGAAGTCCGATAAAGAAGGGATCCGCGTTATGTGCGGCGACGGAAACATCTTCCGAATCGATGTTCTCCAGCCGGAAAACAAGACAAAAATGAACGCCTATGCCTTTTCGCTGGGTGCAAATATCCGTTCAGGCCAAACTTTCGGCTGAAGAAAAAGAATGATGGAACAAAGAGGCCGTTGTGAAGGCTTCAGTTATCGAGAATATAGGACCATGGATTGAGTCTTTTTCCGTTCAAACGGACTTCATAGTGAACGTGCGGTCCCCTCGCTCTTCCGGTCTTCCCAACCAAGCCGATCGTATCGCCCCTCTTCACTCTCTGCCCTTGTTTGACAAGAAACTTGCTGAGGTGGCAGTAAATAGTCACATAACCGCTGTTGGGATGACTGATCTTCACGGTCTTGCCGCCGACTTTATCACTCATCGTCGCTATGACTAATCCGTCAGCTGTGGATACAATGGGATTTCCGTAATGCGTGGCAATGTCAACACCCGGGTGAAAGGCTCTTTTTCCGGTAAAGGGATCATCCCGCCATCCGTATGGAGAAGCCCAATACCCCTTTGTGGGGGCAATGCTGGGTGTGGCAGCCAGTTCCAACATTTGGCTCTCGAAAAAACTACTCAGTGTGCTGAGGTTGTTCTCGATACCGTCAGCTTTCACGCTGATAGTATCCAGCCTGTTCAAATTGACTTCATGTGAAGATGGAAGGGGAAACTCCTGATCGTTTCCAGCTCCACCGACTCCCGGTTCCTGGATCAAGATTTCTTCAGATTTGAGACCTGCCATGACATTGAGTTTCTTCCGGTATTTCTCGAAAATCTCTATCTTCTGGTTGAGTTCGTCAATAGAAGCTTCATAGCGCGCCAACGTTTGTTCCTGCTGGGCTTTGACTGCACTCATCTCCTCGTACCTCTGACGCACACCCCTCATAAGGAAGTAATCGACCAAAAAAATGATCAAGGAGATGAGGAGGGCGGAGGCGATCCCAGCAATCAATTTAAGCGATTTTTTTGATAATGAGAGAATCCTCTGTTTCCCTCTATGGTGAGGTATTATGATTACTGATAAATGCTTTTTTGACATAAATTTTTCCTTCTCTTTATGATAGTGAATCAAACACCTATGTCAAGAATTTTATTCTTTCCCGGAATTTTATCCTGCGTGGGCTTCCACCCAGGCGACGATATCCTGAGTGGACGAACCGGGAGGAAAAATGGCGGAGATCCCGCACTTCCTCAACTCGGGAATGTCTCTTGCCGGAATGATGCCTCCGGCAATTACCTTGATCCTATCTACTCCTTTTTCCCGGATGAGCTTCATGACTCGCGGAAAAATCACGTTGTGAGCACCGGAAAGACTGCTCAAACCGATGACATCCACGTCTTCTTGAACAGCCGTATTGACGATCTCTTCCGGTGTTCGTCTCAACCCTGAGTAAATAACTTCAATGCCGGCATCACGCAAAGCTCGGCAAATGACTTTTGCTCCTCTGTCATGACCGTCAAGGCCGGGCTTCGCAATCAAAACTCTGATCCTCTTGGGATTCATCCGAACCTCCGATAAAAAAACTCTTCTTAAATTCCTCTTGATAGCGGTGTCGGGCTTGGATCGCGTCGCATCCGTGGCCGGACAAAACGTAACACTTGCCGTGAATACTGCCGGTGCAAAAGGGATCAGTCTTCTCTGACTTTCAGTACCACGTCATGTTCTCTAACGGGGCTTTCTACCTTCAAGCCTGCGGATTCGCCTGTTTTTATGGACGTTACGGAATTGTGCTCTACCTGCATGGATTGCACTTTTTGATAAAAATCAGTCGTGTGTCCTTTGATGTGAATGGTGTCACCAACCTGAAGCACACCGCTTGTCAACTCAATGACTCCCACGCTGATCTTCAAGAAATAGTGAGTGATTTTTCCGATCTCTTCCTCCATCTGAAAAACCTCCTTCCTGCTGTCAGCTAAGTTAGCAGATTCACCATAAAATCGCAAGCTCATCCATCCAGCGAAAAACCGGCCAATTCATGGAACAAAAGGTATCTGTAAATACTCTCTTTATGCGGGAGAACCTTTTCGGACATGACGGACAGATAATCCTGAGGTGCCGGTATCTTTCCATCCAGAGCCGCTATCGCTGCCAGCTCTGCGGAGCCGAGGTAAACACGTGCTCCATCGCCCATTCTATTATCGAAGTTTCGCGTGGATGTGGAGATTATGGTAGAGCCCGGCCTCACTCGCGCTTGATTTCCCATACACAAAGAGCACCCAGGAATTTCAGTCCTGGCACCGACACCGGCATAAATGTTGAAATACCCCTCTTTCATCAACTGTGATCTGTCCATCTTGGTCGGCGGCGTAAGCCATACACGCGTATTCAGATACCCGGCTCCCTCAAAGATTTTCCCTGCCGCACGGAAGTGCCCGATGTTAGTCATGCACGAGCCGATGAAAATTTCATCGATTTTCTCGCCGGCGACGTCGCTCAAGAGCTTGACATCATCCGGATCGTTGGGACAAGCCAATATGGGTTCTTCGATGTCTTCCAGGTCGATCTCGAGTACCTCGACGAAACTGGCTTCCTCGTCCCTGCACAACAACTCGGGTTTTTCCAGCCATTCGCGACAGACATCGATCCTTCGCTGCAGGGCATCGGCATGCTGGTACCCTGATTCGATCATCTTTTCCAATAGAGCGATGTTGCTTTTGATAAAGGTAATGACACTTTTTTCCGAAAGGGCAATTGTTCCACCGGCTGCGGAACGCTCGGCCGTGGCATCGGTCAGCTCAAAAGCCTGTTCGACGGTCAGATCGGGAAGACCCTCCATTTCCAGAATCCGGCCGTTGAAAATATTTTTCTTTCCTTCTTTGGCCACAGTCAACAATCCCTTTTTGATGGCAAAGTAAGGAATGGCATTCACTGCGTCCCGGAGCGTGATTCCCGGATTGAGGTTTCCTTTGAATTTCACGAGCACGGATTCGGGCATGTCCAAGGGCATGATCCCGAGCGCTCCGGCAAAGGCAACGAGCCCGGATCCTGCGGGGAAGCTGAGGCCGATGGGAAACCGCGTATGGGAATCTCCTCCTGTCCCCATAGTGTCCGGGACCAAGAGCCGATTGATCCAGGAATGGATGACGCCATCGCCAGGCTTGAGGGCAACGCCTTTTAAACCTATAACGAACTCCGGAAGAGATTTATGCATTTTTACGTCCGCCAACTTCGGGTATGCAGCGGTGTGACAAAATGTCTGGAGAAAAAGATCGGATTGAAATTCCATACATGCAAGTTCTTTGAGTTCATCAGCCGTCATCGGACCTGTCGTGTCTTGAGAACCCACCGTCGCCATTTTCGGCTCGACAGCAGATCCGGGGAGTACACCCTTCATCCCACAAGCTTTGCCTACTATTTTCTGAGCTAGGGAAAATCCACGCCCTTTTTCGACAGACGGATTTTTAATCTTCACAAAGAACTCGGCTTCGGTCATACCCAGGACTTCCCGGGCTTTTGTAGTCAGGGCCCGGCCGATCATCAGGAAAAGCCTTCCTCCTGCACGAAACTCATCCTTCAGCGTTGCCGGTTCGAATTTAAAAGCTGCGATGGTCTCCCCTTTCGCATTTGTGACCGCCTCGGCATTGCTGTCCAGCGTGATCACATCTCCCGTTCTCATCCGGGTCACATCACACATGATGGGCATCCCCCCCGAGTCTTCGACCGTATTGAAGAATATCGGAGCAATCAATCCCCCTATCACGACCCCGCCTCTGCGTTTATTGGGCACATTGGGGATGTCTTCCCCGATGTGCCACATCACAGAATTCGTGGCCGATTTCCGGGACGAGCCTGTTCCCACCACATCGCCCACAAAAGCGACGTGGTACCCTTCTTTACGAAATTGATGTATTGTCTCCAATCCTCCGGGAAACCTTGTTTCTCCCATGGAAAGCGCATGCAAAGGAATATCCGGTCTGCTCCATGCATGTTTTGCCGGCGAAAAATCATCCGTGTTTGTCTCACCATCGACTTTGAACACTTTGAGCTCGACCCTATCAGGCAGCGAAGGCTTCGATAGAAACCATTCACCTCTCGCCCAGGACTCAAGGACACGTTGAGCATGGGAATTGTCTTTGGCCATTCGGGCGATTTTATCGAAGGCCCCGTAGATGAGAATGGTTCCTTTCAACGCTTCCACCGCTTCTTTTGCGAGTTCCTCATCCTCTAGAAAAGCGATCAGCGGTTCAACATTGAACCCCCCGAGCATAGTCCCTAATAAAAAAACCGCTTCTCTCTTGCCGAGCACAGGCGAATATGCCCGTCCAATTGCAACCCGGTTCAGCCACTCTGCTTTCACTTTGGCAGCCGGATCCACTCCAGGCGGGATTCTGGATTTCAGCAGGTCCAAGAAACGTTCTCCCTGATTCTCAGGAGGATTTTCCAAAATCCTGCATAACTCCTGAGTTTGCTCTATGTCCAGAGGCAACGGGGGGATCCCCAGCGCTTTTCTTTCGGCTTCATTCGCAAAATAGGAATCTAACATGATATTCTCTCCGTCAATGGATTTGTTATGGCAACTATTCGGCCATTCTCAGGATGATTACTATATACCAAAGCCTTCGCGACTTCAATCAAGCGTAACGAATTGCAATCCTTTTCGTTTCTGCGATGCCTTTCGAGAAAGGCAGAAGCAGCAAGTCGTTGTCCGTATGAGTCGCATGAATAATTTCCATCTCGGCCATAAAAATACGGAAGTCGGTTGATTTTGCCCCAAAAAAAGTATAAGATTCACTTCCCTTATTTCATATCGGAGGAATAAGAATGGATAAATCGGCCATACTCAAAGAACGTTGGAATGTCTACATCACATAGCGCCGAGAAAAAACACCATATCCGATAGAACGGATAGAATATATTGATCAACGACAGTTCGGAAAAGGCGGTAAATCCGGATATCCGGAATAGTCTTACTATATAACAATCATATAAGGAGGTTTTCATGAGAAAAAAAATTGCTCTCATCGGTGGAGGCCAGATCGGTCAGATCCTGGCCATGCTTGCAGCCCAGAAAGAAATGGGCGACATCGTCATCCTTGATATTCCTGACTACGTGAATCCGATCAAGGGAAAAGCACTTGACCTGATGGAAATGGCGCCGCACGGAAATTACGATGCCAACATCACCGGCACTTCTGATTATGCCGACATTAAAGGCTCGGATGTCATCATCATCACAGCAGGAAAACCCCGCCAGGCAGGAATGACAAGAGAAGATCTTCTCAGCACAAACATCAACATCATCAGGAATGTAGCCGAAGGCGTAAAGGCAAACGCTCCCAAAGCCTTCTGCATCGTGCTCACGAATCCTCTTGATGCCATGGTCTACACCTTCCATAAATTGAGCGGCTTCCCCAAAAGCCAGGTTATCGGCATGGCCGGAACTCTGGATACAGCACGGTACAGAGCCTTCATCGGAATGGAACTGGGTGTATCCATTGAAGACATCGCAGGCACGGTTCTGGGCGGACATGGTCCCACTATGGTTCCACTACCGCGATTGACCACTGTCGGCGGCGTTCCCCTGACGGAAATCGCCTCACAGGAAGTGATTGACCGTGTTGTCGATAGGACGCGGAAAGCCGGAACAGAGATCGTCACACTCTTCGGCAAGGGATCCGCATTCTTCAGCCCTGCCTGGAGTGCTATTGTCATCGCAGAGTCCTACCTTAAGGACAAAAAACGTGTGCTCCCGTGTGCCGCGCTCTGTGAAGGCGAATACGGCGTCGACGGTTTATTCATCGGAGTTCCTTGTCTTATCGGAGCCGGAGGAATGGAAAAGATTCATGAGATTGCACTCACGGATGACGAGAAAGCCATGCTCGAGACGACAAAAGTTGCGGTCCAGAAGACCGTCGATGAATGCAACGCTCAGGGAATATAACTTTTCCGCTTGCGGAAAAAAAGAAGATTAGGAAAATGGCCGAACACAGACTCACAACACCGGTTTCCAACGAAGACATAGAGAAACTCAAGGCTGGGGATAGAGTCTACCTATCCGGCTATCTCTTTACCGGGAGGGACTCTGCCCATAAAAAATTGATCGAGCTCGTAGAAAAGGGTGAGGACTTGCCCATCGACGTTAAAGGCCAATTCATCTACTATGTAGGTCCCACACCCGCACGACCTGGCAAACCCATCGGTTCTGCAGGCCCCACGACAAGCTACAGAATGGACTCCTATGCCCCCACCCTTCATAGACTGGGTCTCAAAGGCACGATCGGGAAGGGAAAGAGAAGCGATGAAGTGATCGAATCCCTCAAAACCTACAAAGCCGTTTACCTCGCAGCCGTCGGTGGAGCGGGAGCTCTGATCTCCAAGAGCATCGAAAGCGCTGAAGTCATTGCCTATCCGGAACTCGGGCCCGAAGCGATAAGAAGGGTCCAGGTCAAGGACTTCCCCTGCATTGTGATCAATGACATGTATGGAAGCGACCTGTATAAAGAGGGAAAAGAAGAGTACCAGATAGACTAGATTTCCAAGTTTAAATTGCGAAGCCTTCCCGGGCGCAAGCCGGGACTCAAACTTGGCGAGAGTCTGCTTGGAGAGAAGGGACGGCTCGAAAGAATAGGCTCTGCTTTCAGAGTTTGGCTGTTCAGCGCATAATTCAATTAAAGGATTTTTCTCATGAAAATACATGAATATCAGGCTAAGCAAATTTTGAGCGGATTTGGCGTTCGTATTCCAAAGGGCGCTGTGGCCGACACCCCGGCCAAGGCCAGAGAGATTACGGAAAATATCGGGCCTAAAGTCGTCCTCAAAGCTCAGATTCATGCAGGGGGGAGAGGAAAGGGCGGCGGTGTCAAGCTCGCTGCCGGCCCCGACGAAGCGGAAAACCTGGCCAAAGAAATGATCGGAATGACCCTTATTACCCATCAAACAGGCCCCGAAGGAAAAATCGTGAAGCGCATTCTCGTGGAAGAAGCCTTGGACATCGCACGGGAACTCTACATCGGGATCGTTATTGACAGAGCCAAGGAAGCTCCCGTAGTCATGGCTTCATCCGAAGGCGGGGTCGAGATCGAGAAAGTAGCCGCAGAGACGCCGGAACTCATCTATAAAGAATACATCAACCCGGCAACAGGATTTCAGTCGTTTCAAGCCAGGAAGCTCGCTTTCAAGTTGGGCCTCGAGGGCAATACGTTCAAGCAGGCCGTTAAATTCCTATCGGCGCTCTACAAGGCATTCGAAAGCAGCGACGCCTCCCTGGCTGAAATCAATCCGCTCTTGATAACCAAACAAGGAGACGTCCTGGCTCTTGACGCAAAAATGAACTTCGATGACAACGCTCTGATGAGACATCCCGACATCAAGGACATGCGTGACCTGGATGAAGAGGATCCTCTCGAAGTCGAAGCCTCAAAATTCGACCTGAACTACATCAAGCTTGACGGGAATGTAGGCTGCATGGTCAACGGCGCCGGCCTGGCCATGGCAACGATGGACATCATCATGCATTCCGGCGGAATGCCTGCCAATTTTCTCGATGTGGGGGGAGGAGTATCGGAAGAAGCAGTCAAGAATGCATTCAGGATTCTCACTTCGGATAAGGACGTCAAAGCTGCACTGGTTAATATCTTCGGCGGCATAGTCCGCTGTGATCTTGTGGCCAACGGCATTGTCAAAGCAGCTAAAGAGCTGGACCTGAAAATCCCGATGGTTGTCAGACTCGAAGGCACAAACGTAGAACAGGGAAAGAAAATACTCGACGAGTCGGGCCTTGCCTTCTCTTCGGCTTCGAGCATGAAAGAGGCCGCTGAAAAAGTCGTTCCTCTTGCCAAACAGGAAAGGAGTTAGCAATGAGTATTCTTGTAGATGAAAATACCCGGGTAGTCGTGCAGGGAATCACAGGAGGAGAAGGAACCTTTCATACGCAAAGAATGCAGGAATACGGAACGAATGTCGTGGCTGGTGTCACTCCCGGAAAAGGGGGCCAAACCCATCTGGATGTCCCTGTGTTCAACACTGTGGAAGACGCTGTCAAAAACGAAGGCGCAAACGCCGCTGCAATCTTCGTGCCCCCCTCATTCGCCGCAGATGCCATCATGGAGGCAGCCAGTGCCGGCGTCAGTCTCGTTGTCTGCATCTCGGAAGGAATCCCCACATTCGACATGATCGAAGCCAAACAGATTCTAAGAGATACAGGGTGCCGTTTGATCGGGCCCAACACACCGGGAATCATTTCTCCGGGGAAATGTAAAATCGGCATCATGCCGGGCCACATCCACACTCCCGGAGGCATCGGCATCATTTCCCGTTCCGGGACATTGACTTATGAAGCCGTGCAGCAGGTTTCCCTTCAAGGTTACGGCCAATCCACGGCTATCGGGATTGGCGGCGACCCCATCGTCGGCTTGAAGTTCATCGATCTTTTGCAGATGTTTAAAGAAGATCCGGATACCGAGGCTGTTGTCCTGATCGGCGAAATCGGGGGAACTGCAGAGGAAGAAGCCGCTCTGTATATCCAGAAAGAATTCACCAAGCCGGTGGTCAGTTTCATCGCCGGACAGACGGCACCTCCGGGCAGGCGTATGGGTCATGCAGGTGCGATCATTGCCGGAGGAAAAGGCACGGCAAAGGAAAAAATGGAAGCCCTGGAAAAAGCCGGTGTCCTGGTGGCAATAAGCCCTGCGGAAATGGGGGCAAAAATCAAAGAAGCCCTTTCATAAGTCAACACATTTTGATTTTCGGTTCAACGGTTGAGACCTACTCTTCTTCAGGTCTGATTCGGCCCTCCTTGACAGCGTCATCAATGACCTTCTGCTGGAGGTGCCCTGGAACTTCTTCGAATGTCGCAAATTCCATGAGAAAAGATCCCCTGCCGCCGGTAATGGAGGTGAGAGTGGGCTCGAAATCCAGCATCTCTGCCATAGGAACCTTGGCTTTGATGATACGCATATTCCCTCTCTGTTCCATCCCCTGTACTTTTCCCCTCCTTCCATTAAGGCTCCCCATGATGTCTCCCATGCTGCTTTCAGGAGTGAACACCTCCACGGTCATTATCGGCTCAAGGAGCGTTGGCTTAGCCTGTTTCATCGCTTTTTTGAAAGCCATCGAGGCGGCAATTTTGAAGGCGATATCTGATGAGTCGACATCATGATACGACCCGTCGTAAAGGATGACTTTAAAATCGACTGCCGGATACCCGGCAACAACTCCTTTTTTTCGGGCTTCCTGAATGCCTTTTTCAATGGATGGGATATAATTTCTCGGAATGGCGCCACCGAAAATTTTGTCCTCAAACTCGAAGTCAGTCCCCCGCGGCAAAGGCTCCATTTTAATGTAGACATCTCCGTACTGGCCACGGCCGCCGGTTTGCTTTTTGTACTTACTTTGCACGTCCGACCGGCCTTTTATCGTTTCTTTGTATGGGATCTTCGGCGGTTTGAGCTCGACATCGACGCCGAACCTTTTCTTCAGGCGGTTGGTGACGATCTCCACATGAAGCTGCCCGTTTCCGGAAATGATCAACTCGTTCGTCTCAGAATCGCGGGTGATACGTGCCGTGGGATCTTCTTCTGCTATGCGGTGGATCGCCTGAGAAATGCGGTCCTCGTCCGCACGGGTTTTCGGCTCGATGGCAAACGAAATGGAAGGCTCCGGAAAATGGATTTTCGGGAACCGCACATCACTCCCCTTAGCCACCAGGGAATCCCCGGTAGAGGTTTCCTTCAATTTTGCTGTGGCGACGATATCCCCCATTTTGCACTGTCCTGCAGGAATTTGCTCTTTCCCTTGAAGAAAAAAGAGACCGCTGAATTTCTCCGTAATCTGCTTGGAAGTATTGGTTACGGAAGCATCAGGATTCGCCTGGCCGGAAAATATTCTCATCAAGGATATGCGCCCCGTGTAGGGATCGGAAATCGTTTTGAAGACCAATGCGGTGAATGGATCTTGGAGTGTGGTTTGAACCTTCCCCTCTTCTGTTTTTATTTCACCCCTCTCGAGGGGTGAAGGCATATAATTGATGATCGCATCAAGAATGGGCTGCGTTCCGATGTTCAACAGTGCAGATGATATGAAAATCGGATACAGCTCCAGGCTTAGGATGCTTTTTTTCAGGCCTGAAATCAAATCTTCGGACGAAAGCTCTCCGGCTTCAAAATATTTTTCCATCAACGCCTCATCATTTTCTGCGACCATTTCGGTCAGTTCCTCGGCCATTCGGTTCGCTTCCTCCTGCAATTCCGCTGGAATATCCGTCTCCTTGAATTTCCCGCTCCCATCCTTTGCGAAGACAAAGGCTTTTTTGCCGATTAAATCCACAACGCCGGAATAATCTTTTTCCGCCCCGATCGGCAACTGCAGCAGAACGGCACGGCGTCCAAAAGACTGATGAATAGAGTCCAGAGCCCGGCGGTAATCGGAATTTTCTCTGTCGACTTTGTTGATGATAATGAGCCGCGGTTGACCGAACTCATCGAGCATTTCCCATGCTTTTTCCGTCCCCACTTCGACTCCTGAAGAGGCGCCCACAACAACGGCTCCGGCATCGACCGCCCTCAAGCTGGCTCGCGTATCCCAAAGGAAATTGGTATATCCGGGACAGTCTATAATGTTGATTTTATGATCGTTCCATTCAAGATGTGCGGCGGCTGAGTTGATGGAAATTTGTCTCTCGATCTCATCCGGGTCATAATCCGTTACCGCGTTACCGCCTGCAACTGTTGTCAGTCGTGTCGTCACACCCGCATTGAACAGAAAAGCGGATGCAAGAGAAGTCTTCCCGGCCGACCCATGCCCAACAAGTGCAATATTTCTCATTTTATCCGGTGCGTAATCTTTCATCTTGAAGCCTCCAATGAAAATTCAATCGTCGATTTAGCTATCAGACTGTATGATCCAGGTTAAATCGCTTAAAAAGTGCAACGGATATCTTACAACAAACATTCCTTCGGACT
>JAFGNQ010000130.1 GCA_016926925.1 Candidatus Aminicenantota bacterium | reverse complement strand
TGTTATGAGCTGTCTGCAGATTCGGGATCTTACAGTCAGGTTCGAAACAGGCTTCGGCACGCTTACGGCCGTGGACAAGGTCTCTCTCGGGCATGAAAAGAGAGAAACGCTGGCTCTCGTCGGAGAGACGGGCTGCGGCAAATCCATTCTTGCCGGAGCCATTCTCAAACTGCTGCCCGAAGATGCCGGAGTGTCCGGAGCGGTTCTATATGAAGGCCGGAATCTTCTCTCACTTTCGGAAAAGGAGATCTCCCGGATCCGAGGGAGTGAAATATCCTTTGTGCTGCAAAACCCGTCGCTGTCTCTCAATCCCGTCTACACAGTAGGAAAACAGATTTCCGAAGTCTTCCGGATCCACCGGAAAACAAAAAGAACACAAGCAGCCGAACAGACGGTCCGGCTTCTTGGCCGCATGGGTTTCGACCGGCCGGACGAGATATTCTCTCTCTACCCGTTTCAACTTTCGGAGGGAATGAACCAAAGGGTTCTCATCGCCATGGCCGTAGCCCTGCATCCCAGAATCATCATCGCCGACGAACCCACGAAAGGACTCGATGAAAGATTGAAAAAAGAAGTCATCGAAGAACTGGATCGCATCAAAGAAGAAAAGGAGGCTTCTCTTCTCCTCATCACGCATGATCTCGGCACTGCCCGAAAGCTATCCGACAGGATGGCCGTTATGTACTGCGGGCAGATACTGGAAGTGTCCCCTACCCCAGATTTTTTTGCAGAGCCCCTCCATCCTTACTCCCGGGCATTGCTTCAGAGTCTTCCGGAGAAGGGATTCAAACCCATAGAAGGCGCAGCCCCGTCCATGACCGCGCCGCCTCCGGGATGCCGGTATCACCCGCGCTGCGATCGGAAGATGGACATCTGCCCGGAGAAAGAACCGGAGCTTTATCAAAAACAAGGAACCAGCGTCAAATGTTTTCTCTATCGCTAAGAACGGAGAGTATCTCGAAATCCTACGCCAGGGGATTACTCTTCAAAACGCACAAAAAAATTCTGGACGGCGTTTCCCTGGAAGTCAAAAAAGGAGAGACTTTAGTAATTATGGGAGAATCCGGTGCTGGAAAAACATCGCTGGGAAAAATCATCGCCGGTCTCGAGAAGCCGACGAAGGGTGCCGTTCTTTATGCCGGAAAATCCCTTCCCCAAATGGACAGTCTCGAACACAAAATCTTCCGCTCGAGGGTTCAGATGGTCTTTCAAAATCCCGAGGCATCCCTCAATCCGCGAAAAACCATTGAAACGAGTTTGAAGCAGGTCCTGAAATTAACCGGCATGCCCGCGGGAAAAAGAGAGGAGGTTCTTTTCGACACACTCGAGACCGTCGGACTTCACGAGGACGTGCTTCACCGCTACCCCAATCAGCTCTCCGGCGGACAGAATCAGAGGGTGGTTCTTGCCAGGGTTCTGTTCCTTGACCCGGATTTCATCATTCTGGACGAGCCCACCTCGGCTCTGGACATATCGGTACAAGCCCAGATTCTGCACCTTTTGAAACGGCTGCAGCAGGAGAAGAAGATGGGCTACGTCTTCATCTCCCACGACCGCGCTGTCGCTGAATTTGTGTCGGATAGGATCGGAATTCTGGAAAACGGCCGCCTGAATTTTTCCTGAGTGGGGGAGCTTGAAGGCTAACGGCGGTAGGCATAGATGCTGTGCTCTTTACCGTCTTCGGCCCTGAAGGAAATGTAATCCATGAGTTTGTCTTCCCAGAGCTCGATGGGGTAGTTGTGGGAGACGACGAAGACTCCGATCCGGAGCTGACGCTCCAGATGGGGGCGAAGCAGCTCATTGGATTCGGTCAAGAGGTACATGGTGACCACGGTTGCGTCGGAAAAATCGGCACGGGTGGCGTCTTCGAGTCGGAAATCGACCAGGTTCTCGACACCGGCGGCCTCGGCGTTGGCCGTGGATTCCACGATCCTCTCGGGTACCAGATCGATACCGACGCCTCGTGTCCCGAATCTTCGAGCCGCAGTGATCACGATCCGCCCGTCACCGCAGCCAAGGTCATAGAGGACATCATCCTTGTCGACTTTTCCCATGGCCAGCATTTTTTCCACCACGTCCATGGGTGTTGTTACGTAAGGGGCCAGGTCGATGACATCCGTCCTACCGTGGGAGCCGGCGAACAGGTCGACTCTGTCGTCTTCATCATACCGGAAGGAAAAGGCCTCACCGGGATCGAGACGATAGGAGATTTCTTCCCGGTTGCGCCAAAAAGTGAAGTCCAGGGCCGCATCTCCGGGATAACGGTGTACCTCTCCGGCTTTTATGGTTTTTCTCTCGGGAGGATCGGGTGAGCTGCGAGTCTTGATGGTGTAGGTAAGAGTTTCTTTGGTCACGTTACGGATTGTGGTGTCCTTTTGCTCGAACGGGATATTCCGCGAAAAAGAGTCCCTTCTGACAATCGAAATCAATTCACAGGGAACGGCAACCACAAGCCCAGTCAATACAACCAGTAAGCCTGTCCATAAAGATATGCGCCAAAACTGTGGGACTCTTCGGTTCATCTCACTGCAAATCCGTCTCAAATTATAGGCAGAAACCCATCGCACCGCAATGCATTCAAAGCCATGCGTTATCATTTCAACTCTCGTTCCAAATAGAGGAAAAGCGCGGTAATAAAAACCACGAGACCCGATAATTCCAGAAACTCTTCCATATTGGCCATGAGAGCATAGGAGAAATTGGCTGATCCCCGGGCTTCGACCAGCGGACCTGCGATCATTTCCATGCCCAGAGCTCCTGATAGAAACAGAATTCCCGAGGCCAGGACAAGCACCCTTATTTTGACGGGAAGAGCAAAAAAGAAGCGAAGGTAAACCATTGCCAGGAACAGAATAAGCGCGGCTGCCGGAATAATCCAGCTGAACGAAGTTGGATTCGTTCATAATTTACCCTGACAAGATGACGAAATCGATATCCCTTATGAAGGGGTATGACCTTTGGCCAGGCTGTCCAGGAGCTTCAGGCGATCATCGGGAATCGCAGGCAAATCCTCGAATAAAACCACGAATCCGTTTTTTACGGTAACAGCACGGAATATCGAGGAGATGAAGGGCTCGATGGTGTGGGAAACGACGACCACCACGGCTCCGGCCTCGAGGAGGCTGGAAATCCAGCCAAGAATCTCAGCCTGAATTCTCCGATCAAGCCCCTCCAAAGGCTCGTCGAGAAGAATGTGCCGTGGGGTTCCGATCAGGGCGGCCGCAAAAACAGCCCGCCTTCTCTGGCCAAGCGAGAGCTCCCTAATTGTCCGGGATGCGAGGCTGCCGAGGTCGAAAAATTCCAGGACCTCCCTCCCCTTTTCCAGAGGCTCATGCCGCAGCCGGCAGACCAAATTCATAATCTCTCTCAAGGTTGCGTAGGGAGTGAGGTCGGGCAGTTCGGAAACAAAGGCCAAACTCCGCCTGGCAGCCACTTCATCCTTCCAAAGGTCATGGTCATCGATCGTGATTGTTCCCGAATCGGGCTTCTCCACTCCTGCAGCCAGTTTGAGGAGAGTGCTTTTGCCGCATCCGTTGGGGCCTATAAGCATGGTCAGGCCGGGCGGGAAATCGAGATGGACATCCGTCAGAACGGACTCGTCTTTTTCATACCGGAAGGACACTTTTCGGAAGCGAATCATCATTTGCTCAACGAAAGGGAGTCGCCGGCGGCAAGGTGCTGCATTTCATGCCATCGGCTTACTTTTTGGTTCTTCTCTTCATCGGCGGCAACCTTCAATGCGAGGGGTGTGAGTGCAAGATAGAGGAGAGAAATCCAGGGCAGAAGACAGATGGTGACAGCGGCGGCGGCCCCGACATAAGTGGTCATCTCCATAGCGCCCAACCGGTACCGGTGTCCTCTACGCATGATGAGCGCAGCCGCTACAACGAGCAAGGGAAGCCCGCCGAGAACGGGCCAGAGGGCGCGGACATCTATGACAGCGATAAGGATGAGTTGAGGGAGAGAGAGGAAGCCCAAGATAACGGCATCGATGAAAACCCTCTCACGGGCACTCCAGGGGAGGGACCGGGCCCAGGGCCAAGAGGGCCTCCGCTCGGAAAGCCGTCCTGCGATGACGGCACAGTAGAGAAAAAGACTCAACGCCCCTCCGAAACAAACGGCCCGGTAGTATATCGAAGAGGGAAAGGTGTTGTTTTGAACGAATACCCGTGTCAGGCCGAGAACGAGAAAGGAAAGAAGATAAGGGATGACGATGCGGAATCGCAGAGCTCTCCAAGCGATAGAGGCACTCAAAAAAAATCCGGAAGTCCTATTGCTGAATTTAATATGGCGCCTGACCGGAGTGAGAGGGCCGGAAATGCGATCCGCCGCCACAAGAAGCAGGAAGCTTAAAAGAAGAAGATGCAACCTGTTCGATGAAGCACAAACACAGGCTGTAACGGCCAATGGGATTGTCAGGTATCTCTGCTTGACAGGGAGCACGCATAGAGCCGCGGCCAAGCCCAAGACAGGCAAACCGGCGATGAAGAGATAAGCGGGAATTCCCTCTGCCCTGTGCACGAGGACGGCGAGAAAGGCAAGGAAGAGGAGAACGGGAAGAGATGCGACGAAGACGGCGGCAGCGGCCAATCTGCGGTGCATGGTGCTGCTTGCCGGAAGATGGCGTATCCATCCGGTCAGTCCGAAGCAGACCCTGGGAGAGGCCATCAGGGCGACAGCGACACCGATCAGCGCGAAGACGGATCCGGCGAGCAGGGACTGTGATTGAAGGAGGCCTGCGAGCACCGCACTGAAAAAATCGTACCTAAGGATAAAAAAGAGCGCAAAAACGACCACGACGACGGCGGCAACCTTTCTCAGGGCGATCCGGATTCCCACCCCGAGATGGAAGAGAAAGAACGGCCGGAGCGTGTCTCCTTTTCTCTGCAACCCCATATAAGGCTTATAGCAAAGCCCTCTATCCTATGTCAAACCAACTAATCTGAACTATTACTTAGAAAATGCAGAAGAAATCGAATCCCTTCTCAAAAAATAACCTACCTCTTTTTGTCAACTAAAGCACCCGACAGAGCGTTATGGTATATGATAAGAGAACAATGGACGAGATAGCACTGGTACAATCGGCACAAGAAGGAAACACCGAAGCCTTCAAGCATTTGTTCGAAGAACATAAAAGAAGAGTTCTCGGGCTCGCATACCAGTACACCAAAAACATCGAGGATGCTGAAGACATTCTTCAGGACACCTTCATCAAGGCCTTCCATTCCTTGCGGAAGTTCGACATCCAGGATTATGCCAATTTCTCTTCCTGGCTCTACCGCATCGGCATCAACTGCAGCATCGACCATCTGAGAAAGAGGAAACGGCAAAAAAATAATATTCTGCCTGGAGGTGATGTCATGGATCTTTCCGCATCGGATCACCATTCCAATCCCGACGACGCTCAGCACAAGAGAGAAATCCGAGAGCGGCTCGAACAGGTCTTGGGAACACTCACCAGGAGACAGAGAATGATCTTCATCCTCAAACACCACCAGGAGCTGAGCATCAAAGAAATCGCCGAATACATGAACTGTTCGGAGGGCAGCGTGAAAAAACAGCTCTTCCGGACCGTCTCGGTCATGAAAAAACATTTTCGTCATTATCTGCCGGAGGCTGGCTATGAGATGCAAAAAATATAGAGAGCAAATCGTGCTTTATCTTTACGGAGATCTCTCCGAGACAGAACGGGCGGATCTGGAATCCCATATCAACGGCTGTCGCAGGTGTGCTCAGGAATTGGCCTCCACCAAGCACATGTTCCGCCTCCTGGATGAAACGAAAGAAGAGAGTATTCCGGAAGCCGATTGGGAGAAATGCTGGAGTACGGTCAGAGAAGTCATCACCGCCGGAAAGAAAATAGAGAAGCGCAATAAACCTTTCATGTTTCCTAAATGGGTTTATGCCGGAGCCTCTTTGGTCGTGATTTTTGTGTTGGGAATCGCCATCGGGCGCCTCTGGCTGTCCTCGGATTCCTCGAAAGTCGTCACTGCATCAGGCCGGCAGACATCTGTTTCCTCGGATTATGTCAGGCAGTCCTTGAATGATCACTTCGAAAACTTGAAACCTCTTCTTGTCGAGTATGCCAACTATTCTTCCGAGGGGAACGGCGACGAGCCCGTGAGCCTGGACAGAGGTATCGTCGAGAGCCTTTTGATACAGAATTATCTCCTCAAAAAAATCGTGGCCGAGTCCAATCCTTCGGCCCAACAAATCTTGGATGATCTGGATCTCGTCCTGCGAGAAATCAAAAACCGAAGGAGCGACGACACATCGTCGTCCTCTCTTATCAAAAATCTCATCCGGGAGAGAGACATTCTCTTCCATATGGATGTTTTGGAAACCATATAGGGAGGTACGGAAATGAAATATCTGAAAATTTGTGCAATATTCGCGTTGGCACTCTTCATCTTCGGCGGGTGGCTATCCGCTCAAGAGAAAGAAAAAGATAGAGAGGCTTCTGAAGAAACGAAACTCGCTTATGAAAACGCGAAAAAAACCCTCTATCAAAAAAACTATGAGCAGGCAGTGCTTCAGTTCGAACAGTTTCTTCAATTCCATGAACAGAGTAAATATGCGGCCGAATCCTATTACTGGATGGCCTACAGCATGAACGAACGGAGCCGGGAATTGGACCATAGGGAAGATCGAAACGCCTATCAGAAGGAAGCCATCAAACAGTTGAACAAACTCCTCAAAAGATACGCTTCGAGTTCCTGGGCTGACGATGCCAGAACCCTGCGCATCAAAATCGCCGAGGAGTTGATTAAAAACGGTTTGCCCGGTTACAGGATCTATATCAATGGAAGCCTCCAAAAATTGCAGGAGATGAATATCGAAGACATTGAAGAAAAGCTGGCCCAACAGGAGCACAGGAATTTGGAGGAGCTTGAACACCTGCATCTTGAGGAACTGGAAGGTTTGGAGGAGGCCCTCGAAGGCATAGAGGGTTTGGAGGGACTGAGGGGCTTGGAAGGGCTTAAAGGCTTGGAAGCCCTGGCCGTCCTGGGTGAGCTCGGCGATTTCGACACACACCTCATTTTCGAAACGGATGAAACAGAGGGAATGGACCCCGAACTGGAACTGAAGCTCGTAGCCCTGGATGCCCTACTCAGCGTCGATGAAGGGAAAGCCTTCCCCGTGTTGGTCAAGCTCATCAAAGAGGGCGAGAATCCGAAACTCCGCGAAAAGGCCTTGTTCATTCTGGGGCAAGCCGACAGCCGGGAGGCGACAGACCTGTTGATCGAAGTCGCCACTAAAGACAAGAACATGAAAGCCAGAGAGATGGCTATATTCTGGCTTGGAAACAAGGAAGATGAAAAGAGCTTTGAGTCCCTCAAAAAAATATACGAAACCAATACGGATATCAAGCTCAAAGAGAGGCTGATCTTCGCCTTCGGACAGAGCAGCAACAAGAAGGCAACCGCCAAATTGATCGATATCATCGAGAACGATAAAGATACCAAAGCCAAACAAGCAGCTCTCTTCTGGTTGGGTCAAAGGAATGACAGGGAGAGTTTGGAAACGGTGATCCGGATCTTCGACAAGCTAACGGACCGCAAACTCAAAGAATCGGCCGTTCAGGCCATCGGACAGAACAGGAGCAAGATCGCCCGGGAAAAAATCATTGACATCGCCAAGAACGAGAAGGACATAAAGGTACGGAAAAGCGCTGTTTTTTGGCTGGGACAAACCAAGGGTTCGGAGACACTCAACGCCCTCACGGGTTTGTACAAAGAATCAACCGACCCTGAGCTCAAGCAGCAGATTGTCTTTTCCATCGCACAGAACGACAGTAAAGAAACCGTCCCTCTCTTGATCGGACTCGCGAAAAAGGAAAAAAATCCGAAAATTAAAAAACACATCGTTTTTTGGCTCGGCCAGTCCAAAAGTGATGAGGCGCTCAAATATCTCAGGGAAATCATCGAGAAATGAACGGAGATAGAGAATGAATCAGAGAAAAGTATTTCTGACAGCAGGGATTCTCTTGTGTTTGACATGGATCGCCGGTGCTGCCGGGCAGAAAGCTCTCTCAGCCTTGAAGGGAGACGTGCGTTATTTGGATAGAGAAAATCTGTCCCTCGAAAAAAAATTCGGATGGGCGCAGAAGGAGTTCCAAAAATCCGATAAAGAAGGCTTCTTTCTCACCGGATACCGCTTTCTCAGCCGGGAGAGGATGCGGTTGTGCGGAGATCGCAAACTTGATGAGCCCATCCGTGTGACAGTGAAAGGGGATAAAATCAAAGTCCGCACGGATTACTTTACAGAGAAAGACAGGGAGTCCTACGAGAGTGAAAGAGGGAGTTCCCCGGCGGGTCTCGTGTTCCTTCAAAAGATAACAGGGAAGACCGCTGAGATCAGGGACATACATTTCCTGGACCTGGACCGTACCTATGAGTTTGCGGAGCAGCCGATCTTCTGGCTGGGGGATGCGGACAACGATGAGAGCCTGGATTTTTTAGAGGACAGGCTGATCAAAAGTGCTCGGAAAGTCAGGGATTCGATCGTTTTTTCCATCTACCTTCACGACCATCCCCAAATTGGCAAAAGGCTTTATGATATCGCCTGCGGCAAATACGAGATCGGTGTGCGAGAAAATGCCGTCTTTTGGATCGGCAATCTCAAAGGTGCGCAGAGTTTAACCTACTTGAAAAAAATCTACAAAGACGAAGGCGACACAGAGGTGAGAGAACAGGTCGTTTTCGCTCTTTATCTCAACGAATCGGAGGAAGCTCTGCGGGAGCTCATCGAAATCGCCAAGAATGAAGAAAATAGGAGTCTCAGAAAGAATGCCGTTTTTTGGCTGGGACAAAAGGCATCGGCAGAGTGCATCGACGTTCTCAAGGACATGGTCGATGAAACAGACGAAGACGATGATGTGCGGGAATCCGCGGTTTTCGCCATAGGGCAGCTGCCGAAAGATGAGGCTGTTCCGATGCTGATCGATATAGCCAAGACAAATAAAAGCCCGAAGGTGCGCAAACAAGCCATGTTCTGGTTGGGACAAACCGGAGACGATCGAGCGCTGAAGTTTTTCGAACAAATCCTCCTGAAGAAGTAAAAAAAGGAGACGATATAAAATCAGGGACATGTGCCGATTTTATACAATCGGTGACGTGTCCCTCGATTTTATATCCCCGGTTTTATTCAAAGGACAGGCCAGGATCTGGGAAAGAATAATTTTTCGTAGAGTCTGAGAGCGTAGAGGTCCGTCATTCCGGCAATGGCATCCCCGACGCGCCGTTCCAGAGTATCTCCCTTGGGATAAAGTTTGACTAAATCATCAGGGTTTTTCAAATGGTACTCATAAAGGTCTGTCATGATTTTTTCTGTCTTTTGGAGCTCTAAACTTGACGCCGGATTGAAATAGACACGTTTATACAAAAAATTGCGGAGCTCTGAGACGGCTTCGGCTACTTCCCTGCTCATCGTTATGTTTTCCAGTCCGTCTGCCAAACTGGACCGCACCACATCCTCGACCATTTTGTCGATTCTCGAGGCATGCCATTTACCGAATATCCGTACAAGATGAGGGGGGATGTCACTTCCCTTAATAACGCCGGCTCTCACGGCGTCATCGATGTCATGATTCACATAAGCAATGACATCTGAAGCCCTTACCACCTGCCCTTCCAAAGTCGCGGGCATATCACCAATTTTTTTACTTAGAATATCGCCCTTCCCCTTAGAGTGTTTGGCGATGCCGTCACGCACTTCAAAGGTCAGATTCAGCCCCTTCCCTTCATACTCCAGCTTTTCCACGACACGAAGACTCTGTTCATGATGAGTGAATCCTCCCGGCAGAATCTTGGAAAGAATGGTCTCACCGGCATGCCCGAAAGGCGTATGGCCCAGGTCATGACCCAAGGCGATCGCTTCCGTCAAATCCTCGTTCAACCCCAAGGCCCTGGCAATAGTCCGGGCAATCTGGGACACTTCGAGAGCATGGGTCAATCGCGTGCGGTAGTGATCTCCGAAGGGAGCAAGAAAAACCTGAGTCTTGTGCTTCAACCGCCGAAAAGATTTGCAGTGAATGATCCTATCGCGGTCCCGCTGAAAATCGGTCCTCAGCGGATGAGGCTTTTCCGGCCGCTCCCTCCCTTTTGATTGCGAGCTGAGGCAGGCTTTCTTTGAGAGAATTTTCTTTTCTATCTCTTCGAGTTTTTCTCTTATAGATGGCGTATTCATTCGAACAAACCTGCAAAGCGCCGTCGAAGGTGCTTCTACAATGTTTACTCCAATTCCGTTATGAAATGCAAATTTTATTGCATCGGGTTTCTTCTCTCCTATCTGTGACAGGTATGATCGAGACAGCGAAAAAGGACGAATCATCGTCCTTTAAGCCGCATAAACCAGCTTGTGCCTCTGCCTGAATGCACTTCATATCAGTGCCTGACAAGCCAGTGCGAGTCACAGTTCGTTTGAGTCGCATGGTGGAGGTGGGAGGAGGCTTCGGCGCACACAGGCCATCCGGAAAAGCAAGGCCTTATCTGTATGAGTCGCATGGTAGTAAAAATCTAGTGTCTGCAGCTGCGGTTATTTTGACTGTCCACCGCTATGTACCAAGCCAGTGCGAGTCACAGTTCGTTTGAGTCGCATGGTGGTTGGTGGGGGGGTCTTCGACGAAAACGAACTGTGACGAGCACCCGTCCTTATTTCTTGACGAGCCAGGGAGTATTTTTCTGTGCTTGGGTGATGAGAATCCGGGATACCGGGAAATTGATTTCCTTCCGATGGGAAAACTGCATCTTTTCCGTCACGATCTGAAGAGATTCCTCCAAACCCATCTCGTTCATCATGGTAAAGGGGCCCTTCTTCCAACCGAAGGCGGCCTTACAGTGTTTTTCCAGGTCCTGGAGCTCGATGATTCCTGAGTCCACCAATTCCGTTGCAACGGCAAAGACGACAGCCATGAATCTCTTGCCGAGATTATCCACGAGCATGAAGTCGAAGGGCTTTGTATTGATATCCTTTTCAGTGACCCAGACAACGGATGATTTATCTCCGGCTCTGTTGTATTCTTCAAGAATTTGACGGCAACTGTTCGCAGGAGAGAAAAAATTGTCGTAAATGCGCGTCAACGGATCTTCGCGATCGGAAGTGTCGGACAGATATTCCATGACTGCAATCACTTTGGGAATTCCCAGCTCATCCATCTGAGCGAGAAAGCCCTTTGGAATTCCAAAAGCCTTAACGGCTGCAGTTTCAATGTCATAGACAGCTAAACCCTCATCGACCATCCGTGCCGCCTCAAGAAGCAGGGACGTCAGGATTAAATCGGTCACGCCTCCTCTTCTCTCTTTTTTGATAGGTGCGAATTCGGTTATCAGTGTTGCGGTCTTTTTTCCGTTTATCATATCCCTATTCCTTTCTTTTAATAGTCCGAACGGCCCAGTTGAAACATACCGGCTTCTCTCTTCCGGCACCCTCGAACATCAGAGAAACCGAAAGAGAACGTATTCATAAAGGCCGTCCTAAAAGTAAAAAAGCAAAAGTAATGGCCTTCCCCCTTTTTTATTCGTCGCTGTATTGGTCGCGGATTTTCAGACGGTTGTTGATGTATTTGCGCAAAAATTTCACCGCAGCATCCGCCCGGCGAAAAGTCGGAACACCGGCTTGCTCCAGGCAGTCCACCAAGGGATTGAAGATCTCACCGGCATCGATGTTCACCACAAAAGGCTTGTCCGTGTTGTGGAAGGTATCTATCAGACGCATGGCGATGCTTTTCGGATTATAGAGATTTTCCTGGTGCAATCTTCCCGGCAGCAAGGTCTGCATAGCAGGTGTCATCGGCACCGGCGAAACGATCGCGCAATCCACATTGTCATCCTCAAGCATGGCCACAAGACATTCGGTAAAAACCTCATCATCCGCGACCGGTGTCGTATCCAAAGGATTGTGCACATCCTGCAGCCTCTGAATCCCCAGTTTTTCCAGAGCCCGTGTGATTTTTTCTACGGTCTGCCCTGAGATATCCGCCAATAAAAATTCCTGGTCATTCTTTAGGTTGTCGGCCATGGTGACGCACTCAAAGCCGGCATTGCTGATGATAGCAATCCGGTTTCCGCCGATGACCTTATCCGCCAAAAAGGAAAGGTTCTTCACATAGTTCTCAAAATCCAAAATCGTATCCGCTACAATCACACCAGCTCCCTCCAGTATCGCCTTCGAAATGATGTAATCTCCGGCGACAGAGGCGGTGTGGCTGGCCGTGGCGTCCCTTCCTTCCGGCGTCCTGCCCGCTTTGTAGATGACGATCATTTTGCCTTCCTGCTGAACGATTTCACAGGCGGCTTGGGCAAAGACCAATCCATCGGAGGGCAAAAATCCCTCCATATAGACGCCGAACACCTTGGCCTCATCATCGCCTTTCAAGTAGTTCATGTAATCGGAAACCGTGAGGTCGATTTGGTTTCCGATGGATATGGCGTAGAGCGGCTCGATGTTCGGAAGCTTGCTCATTCGGGAAATCATGAAAGCTCCGCTCTGGCTGACATAGACGAGATTTGTCTTTCTTCCCGTATTCCGTGGAAGCTTGAAGTCGGGCACGAATGTCGTATCGTATCTCCCCGGACTGGAATAGATGCCCAGACAGTTGCCGCCGTTGACGACGGGAGTGACCTTTCCCTCAAGAACCCCCTTCTTTAGCAGCAGTTTGATCTCCTCCTCCATAGACTTCGTCCCTTTTTTCTCACCGAGTCCCCCGGCAATGATGATAGCCGAGCGTGCCTTCTCGTGCTCGATGAGCTGTTTGATCACGTCATATGCCTGGTCGGCGGCTACGGTGATGACGAAAAGGTCCACCGTCTTCGGCAGGTCCTCGATCGTCGGAAAACAACGGCATCCTTCGATCTCCTCAACTCCCGGCTTGACGACGAAAACATTCCAGTTATAAAAGCCGCCCTTGAGAATATTGTTCAGGATGATGTGACCGACATTCATCTTTTCGGAAACACCGATGATACCGATGCTCTGCGGCTTCAGAAGATGTTTGATATGGGCATGGCGTCTCGGCTTCGGCAATTTCTGATTGAAGGAAAAACGGCACATCCCGTCCAGTGCAATCAGCTTTTTGTCGCGGACGACAAAAGGATTGACTTCGAGTTCCTCGATAACAAAGGGATGATCCGCCTTGAAGGGAGAGAAGTAGGCGCTCAGCTTAAGGAAGCGGTAGTAGGTCTCCGCCAATTCCTCACTGGTCAACAAAGCTTCTCTTCCCCTGACTTTCCCGACCAGCTTGTCATATATGGCAAGGGGGTTAAGAAGACGGGGAATATCCTTTTTCTGGAGAATATGAGGGGAAGCGATCGAAACGGCCTTACCCTCTTTGATCCTCTCGCTCAGATACTCGATCTCCACGCCGCCCACACCTATGGTGGCCACAGGCCCGAAATCCCGTGAATTGCGCAAGCCCATAAGAAGCTCGGTTCCGAATCCGGTCTTATCGTACTCGACCATCTCACAGATCAAAAAACCTCTGATACCATCTTCGATGTCCTGAACCGATAGCTGCTTCAGCGAGCGAGATTCGGGAGACTTGCCGATCCAATCATGAAATTTTTTCGGCACGGATTCGAGCATGGAAGCACAGACCTGGTTGAGTTTATCGGCCTTCCGTTCGACGAAACGAATCCCGGCTACGTCGGTCTTGTGCACGATAAAAGGCGCGGCGACTTTTACGACGAGGTCCTCGGAGCGAAAAATGCTCAGATCCTTTTCCGTGATCTTCTGTCCCTTTTTCACGAAGATGTTCTTCGGCGTCTCGATTCCAACTTCATGCAGAATGCGATAGACCTCGTGTTCCAGGAGAAAATTTCGATTTTCGTCTCCGGCAGAAGCGAATATGGCGTTTATTTTATTGAAGTTGATCTTCACAATGCACTCCTGTTCGAATAATTTGGGAGGAATTTCCAATTATTCAATATTATCGGTTCGACACGGCGGCGTCACGGCCAAGCTGGAAGGCTCTGAGGTTTATATCCAGGACTTTTTCCCCCTTCTGTCCGAAGAGGACGCGAATGTACTCTTTTAAATGCTCCTCCTCGAGGATGAGGTGGGGTGCAGCGGCTCCCAGCATGACCATGTTTTGGGCTCTGGCAAAGCCCGCTTCCTTGGCCAACTTTTCGGAATCCACCATCACGTATCTCTTTGAGGTTTTTATTTTCGACAGCACTTCTTCGATCCGGGGATAATTCGGAATATTCACGAAAGGTGTCGTACTGGTGACAATCACGCCGTCGGGAGCGAGGTAATCGAAATAGCGCAGCGTCTCCAGGGGCTCGACGCTCAAAATCATGTCCGCTTCACCCTTGGGAACGAGATCGCTGAAAATGCTTTCGCTGGACAACCGGAGGTGAGACTGTACGGCCCCTCCTCTCTGAGCCATACCGTGAACTTCGGCTTGCTTGAAGCGGAGCCCTTCTTTCAAGGCCGCATTGTCAATGACATACGCAATCGAAAGAATCCCTTGTCCTCCCACGCCGGCTAAAATGATATCCTGTTTCATTGGATCTAACTCCTATTCTTTCTTGCTTGTTGGACACATTCCCTGGCCGCGATGATCACGGAAAGCCCGTGATAATCGATTTCTTCATTGATTATTCGGGTGTTTTCGTCAAGGTTTTTGGGAAGCGGCAGAATCTTCCGGATGTGTTCACCCGGCACACCAAGCCCCTCGATGATGCGAACCAATTTATCGCCGGTGGCGAAAGTCGGCTGGCCGCCCGTCATGGCGACTGTGGCATTATCCAATATGAGGACGGTCATGTCCGTGTTTACGGTTGCGGCATCCAGAAGAGGCGTGATGCCTGAATGGGCGAAAGTCGAATCCCCGATCACGGCAACCGAGGGGTAGACTCCGGCTTCAGCCCCTCCTTTAGCCATGCTGATGCTGGCGCCCATACAGACACAACTTTCGATGGCGTTGTAAGGAGGCAGAGCGCCCAGGGTATAGCAGCCGATATCACTGAAGACATGTCCTTGAGAGTAAGATTTCAAAGCGCTGTTCAGCGCATCATAGGTGTCTCTGTGACCGCACCCCTGGCATAACTGGGGAGGCCGTCCCGCTATTGGGAAATCGCCGATGTCGCGTTTCGTCCGCGGCGACAATTCCAAGGCCTGCCGGACTATCTCGGGGGAGAGCTCTCCGGTCAGCGGAAGATGGCCGGTCAGCTTTCCCTTGACGTCTTTGCCGTGTATTCCGAACAGCCCCGTCAGGTTCTTCTCAAGAAAGGGATACCCTTCTTCCACGATCAAGACGGTATCCGATTGGGCGATGAGCCGGCCGATGAGTGCTTTGGGCAGGGGGTAAGATGTGACTTTCAGGATAGAAGGACGTTTCTTAGAGTCTGCGTAGTTTTCGAGCACATAGTTGTAGGCTATTCCGGAAGTGATGACCGCAAAGGATTCTATCTCGTCACTTATATCCAGAGTGTTGAACTCGGATTCCTCAGAAATCTTCACGAACTCATTTTGATTTTCGGCCAGAATTTTGAACCGGCGGCGGGCATTGACGGGAAGGAGTGTCCAATCAGAACGCTCACCATACTTGACGGCATTCTGTTTTCTGGGCGGACGCGGCTGAACTTGAGACCGGCTGTGAGCGAGGCGCGTGACCATCCGGATCATGACCGGGATACCGCAGCTTTCAGAAAGATCAAAGGCTTTGCGGGTCATATCGTAGGCCTCCTGATGGTTGGACGGCTCGAAGCAAAAGATCTGACCGAACTGGGCGTAATAGCGGCTGTCCTGTTCGTTTTGCGAG
>JAFGNQ010000129.1 GCA_016926925.1 Candidatus Aminicenantota bacterium | reverse complement strand
TTCCGACAGCGTGAGAAAATACGGATACCAGTGGTGGCTCCTGCCTGCATTGAAGGGATATGAAGACTCGAAGATTCCGGCCGGAACATTCCTTGCCTGGGGGATATTCACCCAACAGGTTTTTGTCATTCCGGAAAAAGATCTTTTGATCGTCAGGCTTGGATATGACCGGAATCCGGCTCAAGACGAATGGAGAGAGGTCGAATTCTTGACTTTGGTCTTGGACTGCCTGGAAAAATAGGGAAGCCGGAAGTCAAGGAGAGTGATCTTCTCGAAGACTCCGGTTGATTCAAACCAGGGACATGCCGAGCTCGATGGCCTTTTCATTGAGCGGAATCAGGTGGTGATAGCGCTCGGGGAGAGTTCCTTTCAAGGCCTCCATCAGCGATTCTTTCTTAACGATACCATTGATCTTAACAAGTGCACCCAAAATCAGCATGTTCATGACTTTGACGTTCCCGAGATCATTGGCGGCTTTTTCTATGGCCGGCAGCGCATATGTCTTGATGTCATCCCTCGTCGGGGGCGGCTTGATGTTCGTGCTTTCCCATATGAGGATGCCGCCTTTCTTGACACGCGGCTCGAATTTCCTTAAAGACGGATTGTTGAGAACGACAGCCACGTCGTAGTCGCTGACAATCGGCGAGGATATCGGCTGGTCGCTGATATTCACGGTGCAGTTGGCCGTGCCTCCGCGCATCTCAGGCCCGTAGGAGGGCATCCAGCTGACTTCTCTTCCTTCTTTCATAGCGGCATAAGCCAAAAGCGTGCCCATGGAAAGCACTCCCTGGCCTCCAAAGCCTGCGAATATCATCTCTTGTAACATTGTTGACCTCCATTCACCGGGAGCAACCGAAAAAATTTTGCATGTTATTTTTTGGCTGGTTCTTTGAAGACGCCCAGAGGATAATAGGGAAAGACATGCTCTTCCAGCCATTTGAGCGACTCTTCCGGCGTCATTTTCCAGTTGCTGGGACAATTCGAAGCCACCTCGATAAATGTCGTCCCCAATCCCTGCATTTGATACTCGAACGCCTTTTTGATCGCTCTTTTCGCCTTCCTCGCATTTGCCGGTGTGTTGCAGCTCACCCTTTCCACATAGGCTACTCTATCGAATGTCGATACGATTTCCGCCATCTTCAAAGGCATTCCCGCCTTGGTCACGTCCCGTCCGTAAGGCGATGTCGTCGTCTTCTGTCCCGCCAGTGTGGTCGGGGCCATCTGACCGCCGGTCATTCCGTATATGCCGTTGTTGATAAAAATAAAGGTGAAGAGCTCACCGCGATTGCAGGCGTGCAGTGTCTCCGCGGTTCCGATGGCCGCCAAATCTCCATCACCTTGATAGGAAAATACGATTCGGTCCGGCAACATCCTCTTGATTCCCGTCGCAACGGCCGCTGCCCTTCCGTGAGCGGCTTCCTGCATATCGACATCCATATAATCGTAAGCGAAAACCGAACACCCCACCGGACAGACACCGACTGTCCGCTCCTGAATGTCCAACTCCACCACGACCTCCATCATGAGCTTGTGGATGGTCGAATGGAAACATCCCGGACAGTAATGCATTCGTTTATCGGTCAAAGCTTTCGGTCTTTTGTATATTAGCTCATATCCTTCTTTCATAGTCATACTCCCTCATTTCTGGAAAAAATTACCCGTTCCCATTTTTACGCCTTTGAAGAACAATAAGAGATAGGCGAGGAGGGTGGCTCCTAAGTAGACTGCGCTCCTCAGCACGCTCACGGTATCGTTCTTGACTTTAATCAGAATCATCATCGACCCCGGGATTACAGGTGACTCTTGATTGCAGTGAACACTTCTTCCGGTGTGGGCACGATTCCTCCCATGCGCCCGTAAAAATGGACCGGCTTCTTGCCGCAGGCAGCGAGCTTGACATCCTCGATCATCTGGCCGGCATTCATCTCGACGGATATGAAAAATTTGACCTCATCCCTCCCAGCCATCTCCTCGATCCGCTGGTAGGGGAAGGGCCACAGCGTTATCGGACGGAACAGCCCCATCTTTATTCCGGCTTCCCGCCCCAGATCCACGGCTTTTTTACCGATCCGTGAACTCAATCCGAACGCCGTTATCACAACTTCGGCATCATCAGCCTTGTACTCTTCGTAACGGATCTCATTCTCCCTGATCTTTTTGTATTTCTCCTGGAGTCTCAGATTGACCACTTCCATATCTTCGGGTTTGATGTATAGAGAGGTCAGGATGTTCCGCTCCCTGTCCTTGGTTTTCCCGGTCGTCGCCCAGGGCTTATTCGGCTTGTATTCGATGGGATCGGGCAGGGTCAGTTTCTCCATCATCTGTCCTATGGCCCCGTCGGAAAGGATCAACACCGGTGTGCGGTACTTATCCGCCAGCTCGAAGGCCAGGAAGGTGTGATCCGCCATCTCCTGGACCGAGTTCGGGCCGAGCACGATCACATTGTAATCACCGTGACCGCCGCCCTTTGTGGCCTGGAAGTAATCCCCCTGGCTGGGCGCGATGGTTCCCAGCCCCGGACCGCCCCGTACGACATTCGCGAAAACTCCGGGCAGCTCCGCACAGGCGCAGTAAGAAACCCCTTCCTGCATGAGCGTGAATCCCGGCGACGAAGTCGTGGTCATGACACGGCCTCCCGCTCCCGCAGCGCCGTAAATCATGTTCACCGAGGCCA
>JAFGNQ010000128.1 GCA_016926925.1 Candidatus Aminicenantota bacterium | reverse complement strand
TCCCAAAGGATTGGGATGATTTCAAAAATATCAAGAGAAAACTTATGGATGAGAGCACTCCGGCAGCAGAGCGGATGAATCTGATGCAGAAGGCCATTGACGGCCTGGCCGAAGCCCTGGCCGATAAGGAAAAAAGGGAGGCCATCAGAAAGATCACGGTCGAGGGAGATCCGGAGGAGGTCAACTGGGTCAAGACCTGGGGCTGGCATAATTTCACGATCGTGAGCGCTCAAAAAAATAGAAAACTCATCGGCAGGATCATGTCTGACTTGGCGAAAGAGCAGGGAAGAGATGCCTTCGATATCGCCGCCGACCTTTTCATCGAGGAAAAGCTTGGGATCATCATTTCGCTTTGCACTATGTCCGAAGGTGACATGAAACAGGCCATGCAGCAGGATTGGTTGATGGTTTCCAGTGACGGCAGTGCAATTCCCTACGCTTCAGGACCGGTTCATCCCAGAAATTATGGGAGTTTTACTCGTGTGCTGCGGAAATATGTGCGGGAGGAAAAAACGATCTCGCTGGAAGCGGCCGTGAGAAAGATGACTTCACTGCCTGCCCACCTCCTCCAAATGAAAGACAGGGGATTGCTTTTGTTCGGGTATAAAGCGGATCTGGTCGTCTTCGATCCGGAGACCGTCAGAGACAACGCCGACTACATCAACAACCATGCGTACAGCAGCGGGATCGATTATGTGCTCGTAAACGGAAAACTCGCTATTGAAGGGGGAAAACCCAACAAGACCCTCAACGGCCGTGTGCTGCTTCTTTCTGAGAACAAATAGCTTTTTCGACGGATCGAATGCACCGGACCGGTCCTGCCTCTAGTCCTGTATGTTCTTCTTCAGCTCCTCGATGATGGCTTTGACTTGGCCGGCTTCTGGGGCGTTTGGTTCCAGTTTGAGGAATGTCTCGAAATACTCGATCGCTCTCTCGAAATCACCATGTTTGATGGAAGCCAAGCCAGCTTGGTAGTGGGCGGTAGAGTTTTCCGGAGCGAGTTCGATACATTTATCAAAAGAGAGGAGCGCTTCTTCGGTTTTATTCGATTTGTAGTACACCATTCCCAGGTTGTAACGCGGATTAGGGTTTTCGGGATCGATTTCGATGGCTTTCAGATAGTTCTCTTCGGCCTTTTCATTTTCACCTTTGCCGAAATAGGATTCTCCCAATGCCAAAAATATCGGCAGGGCCTTGGGATTCAGCTCTGCTGCTGTCTCGAAAGAGGCAATCGCTTGATCGATATCGCCCTTACGGAGATAACTCAAACCCAGGTTGTAATAACCTTCGATGCTATCCGGAAATTTTTCAATGACTTTTTTAAAAGTTTCTATGGCTTCATCATACTTTCCTTGGCTGAACAAGTCGATCCCTTTATTGAGATTCTTGTCGTCTTCGAGTTTTGGCGGGACTTTTCGAAGCTTAACCTCCATCTCTTCGGTAAAGCCGAATCGAATTCTCGCTTGAGATTCGACGCTGAAGTATCCGTCTTTTTCGATGGTCACTCTGTAGACGGTCGGAATGATCCCGGCCTTTATGAATTTCCCTTCATCATCGCTTTGGACATGAAACTTGAGTCCTCTGTCCGGGTTATAAAAGCTTATTTTTACGTCCGGGATAGGATTTCCATCGACATCCGTGATGACTCCTTTGACAACCGTATCCTGGCCGAAACTCGTCAAGGGAATGAGTATGAAAATGGCCATGAACAGGAAGACACCGAAAAATTTTGGAAGTTGGTTTTTTATGATCATTTTAACCTCGCTTTTATGAATCAATGAAAGACACGATATGGGATTTCCTTCTGAACCTCGCTGCCTGTTACTTTGTCAATGACTCTGAACCTCAGTTTATAATCGCCGGGTTTGAAGTTTTTGAGCTTTAAGGTTGACTGGATACGCACATCCTTTTCGGCTGAAGGGGCTTCCTCCACATAGGGAATTCGCGCCAAAATCTTTCCTTCGTCAAGGAAGAGGTATTCTGCGGCAAAGCTGTGGTGTCCGCTTGTTGCGTCCAGGGCTAAACCGTAGATTTCGACCAGGACGTCCATTTCTTCGCCGGCTTTGAATGTGGAGGTGATCTGGGATGCCAATTCCTGATCTCCCGCTATGGTATTATCCTGAATGTTCTCTCTTTTCGAAGAGAGGATGATGTCGCTTATGCTCAAGAATTCCTCGCCGAATTCGGGAACGGAAATCTCCTCGTGCCGTGTCCCGATCTTTCCGCTGAAATTGTCCAGGACCAAAAGATGGATTTTTTGGGCATCCGGTTCGAGTGCCAGAGATATCTGTGCTTGATGTGTTTTCTGTCCGGACGGGTCCGAATCCGTTGCCGGGGCTTTGAAGTTGAAGTCTTTGCTCCTCTCCGAGATGATCTGTCCCAGATGATTGCTGACCACGATCATCAGAGTCATGGATTGGAAGTTCTGGCCTTCGATAACTTTTGGGGTCAAGGCTGCGGATGGAATGCGCACGATAACCGGAACGTAGGATTTATTTTCGTGGCCTTTCAGGCGGTAGAGCGTATATTCGATGGGAATGCGGTCATAGGTCACTTGTGTGGTGATCACTCCCTTGAGTTTGTCCAACCCTTCAAAAGGATTTCTCGTGGCTTCTGTCAGGATCTCCAGGTAGTCGAAATAGTAGTGAGATGAGTCGAGGCTAAAAGGCGTGCTTCCTCCCTGGGTGAGCTTCAAGCTCTGTTCCAGAACGTAATTTTCGGTTCCCAGCTTATCCACAAAAACGAATTCCACATTGTAAGGAAGCTTCGGGTTGGGAAGGCCCCAGTAATTCCAAACTTCTTTCGGGCCGTGAAATGCGGTTGCATACGAGCCTGAAGGGGTCATATCGCGCTGTATTTCATTCGGAGGTCCCAGAATAATATAAATCCGGCCGCGGTCCGTACGCCAGCCCTGTATGCCGCCGGAGCTGAAGAATTTATTAGCCAGGGCTATCCGCCTGTAATAATCCAGTTTGAATTCATTCTCGGGCGTTCTCGGCTCAGGATCTCTTTTCTTCCAAAAATTCTCTATAAATTTTCCCCTCTCCTCCTCGTTGGGGAGATTCTTGAAAATCTCCTTTTCCACGTTGGTGATGATATAGGGGACGACTTCATCCAGCCACTGTTTGGCAGATTCGCTGAGAGGCTCGATGGGTTTCTTTTCCGTTTGGGATGTCTCCCGGCTTAGTCCTGACTGGAAGAAGACAGAAAGAAAAAAGAAAAAACACAGGAAATGCACGGATTTATTCATTATATTCGTCATACGGACTCATTATAGCTTGGAAGAAATACGAAGTAAATCTTCTAAACAGCAAAAAGGGGAATTCCCTTGAAAGGAATTCCCCTTTTCTGATTCACGTGTACCGTTTATTAAAAGTCGATACGTGCTCCGAGTTGAAAAAGTCTGGGGTCATTTGCTGCAGAGGGTTCTCCGAATTGAGGATGCTCGATATCGGTGTAGATACCCCCGAAGTTCATTTTGTTGGTGGCATTGTAGATTTCAGCGAAGACCTGCAGCCGGAACGAGCTGAGGTTGAAGAATTTCGATGCTCTGAGATTCAGGGTGAAGTAATCGAATCCCCTGCGGGCATTGCGGTGATCGTCCACCATGTCGGTGGCCAGGCTGTCCAAATTGACATCTGCGGTGTAGAAAGCAGTAAAGGGTGTTTTGGACTGGTAGTAAAGCGTCCCGCCCAATTGAAATCCCAGAGGTAGGTCGACGACGCCGACGGCTGATATTCTGTGCCGGGCGTCGTTGTGCGTCGGGCCCCACATCCTGTCCCAAATGTCGTCTTCATAATCGTAGGGCATTTGCTGTTCGGTCTCCACATCGGACTTGGAATCAGACAGGGTATAGGCAAGTTCCAAGAACCAGCCGTGGGAATACCGTTTTTTGAAACTCAGGTAAAGACCCTTGTATTCCGTTTTTCCGCCGTCCGTGATCTCGTACACGTTGCCCAGAGACATATCCGGGCGGAGATAACTGGTGCCGGGAATGACTCCGTTTATGTTCTCCATCCTCATCATGCGGTAGCCCTTGGCATAGACCAGGTCGGCTCCGATGGAGATATCGGTCACGACTTCCCTCTGGATACCCAGGGTCCCTTGAATGGTGTAAGGGGCTACGGCTTTCGGTTTAGGCCGGTAATCATCCAGACCGATGGCACCCGGTATAGGAGGCAGAAAGGGATTCCCCGCAAAAGGATCGGGATAACCCGGGAAGATCAGTGTCCTGATATCCCATGATCCTAAGAGGCCGGCGATGAGCCCGGCGTTCAGCATGGGATTTTGGGTGTAGCTTCCGATGCCGCCCCGAATAACGGTTTTCCCGTCTCCGATAGGATCGTAGGTGAAGCCGAACCTGGGGTTCAGGTTCCGGATATCCCATTTGGCGATATCCAGACCCGAAATGGTGTAGAGGCTGTACCTGAGCCCGAAGTTGAATGTCAGACGGCTGCTGACCCGCCAGGAATCCTGGATGAACAATCCATGGGAAGAATAGGGGGTGTCGAAGGTGGTGTCCGAGGCGTTGTAGATGTACATGATGGGATAGGTGGCAAAATTAGCAGGATCGAAGGGTGCATCTGTCTGGAAGATGTAATAGCCGTCTTTGTACTGGTCGACATAACCGTCGAGCGGCGTCCAGGAGAGCTCCAATCCCAGCTTGATGCTGTGATTGCCCAGGAAGAGGCTGAAATTGTCGGCAAAGGTGATCCTTTTTTCAAAGGTTGCCTGAGGCTGGTTCGCTAGTTTTCCGAAATACCCGGAAGGCCGCTGTATGAAGGGCTGGCCGGGACTGGCTTCGTTCGTCCATTCATCTTTGGTATAGGCATAGATGAAACGGAACTCGTTCATGGTGTTGTCTGTCGGGTAGAGAGTCCAGTTGGCCTGAAGATCGTGGACGGTCCAGATATCGTCGATGGCCGTTTCTTTTGTATAAAGGCCTCCCGGGCCAATGTTTCCATATTTGTTGTAGTCCAGGCCGTAGCGGAAAGTGATCAGGTTCTTTTCGTTGAGCTGGTAGTTCATCTTGAGCATGAGGCGGTGGGTGTTCGTCGGAGTATCTATGGTTTCACGGTTGACAAGCGGAGATGTGATCGTGGCATACTCTTTGCGCGTGAAGCCGTCATAGGCGAGGAAAAAGTGGGCTTTGTCCTTGACGATGGGGCCTCCCAGATAGCCGGCATAGTTGTAATGGCTGAAAGGCGCTTTCTCCCACTCGTCCTCGGGAAGCTCTTCGCCTTGATACCGGTCGTGGTTGACGAAGTAATTGACACTGTCAAAAGCCTCATCCCTGTAGAAAAAGGCCATCCTGCCTTTGAACTCGTTGGTTCCAGACCGGGTGATGGCACTCCTGACCAGTCCGCTGGCATTTCCGTATTCGGGATCGAACTGGTTGGTGATGACCCGGAATTCCTGAATGGCGTCGGCCGGAATGGCGATCCTGGTGATGTTGGTGCCCGTCCATTCATTGG
>JAFGNQ010000127.1 GCA_016926925.1 Candidatus Aminicenantota bacterium | reverse complement strand
TGGCAGCTGCTTTGACTGGTTTCTTCGGTGCAGTCTTCTTTGTGGTTTTTTTTGCCGGCATAGGAAACCTCCCTCTATGTACTTAAATCGTTGAACTTAATATCTATCATGCCAAAAATAATTAGTCAATGTATTTTTCCTATATTTTATCTCTGAATTATCCCGCCGTGGGATCCGGTACGTGTTTTTTGACAGGATACACTGTGGCAGTTCACCGCAAATCCTATGTGACCAAGCCTTCCGCAAATGGGCTGCGACGAAGCCCGTGAGGCTGTAGTAAACTACGCCGAATGGGCCGCAACGAAGGCTTTGTAGTGAGATCGGCTCGCCCGCAGGGTAAAAAATGGCGGTAATAAGTTGAAATCCTCTTGAGAATTTAAGTGCCGCCATTTTTTATGAATAACCCACAGAGCCGTGGGTGATTCACGAGTCGAGGTCGCTGCAAAGGCGAGGCAGCGGCCCGTGAGGCTGTAGTAAACTACGCCGAATGGGCTGCAACGAAGGCTTTGTAGTGAGATCGGCTCGCCCATAGGGTAAAAAATGGCGGCAATAAGATTAGATTCTCTTGAGAGTGAGAGTGTCGCCATTTTTTATGAATAACCCACAGCCATTTGGGTTTTGACGGCTTCCAGATCAACAAGCCCCCCAAGCTCCTCATCTCGAAAGATCGTCTCATGCCGCTCTCTCCCCGTTGAGATGAACGCAACGTCGGCATGCACAATATCTTCTATCCTGGCAATGTAGTCCTTGAAGGCTTGTGGAAGTGCTGTGAATTCGGAATACGCATTTACGGATTTTTCCCATCCTTTGACGGTAACGTATTGAGGCTCCACTTGCTCCAATGCCCAGATATCGGTGGGGAAATGCCGAAGCAGGCTGCTCTTGTATTTGTATCCCACGCAGATATTGATTTCATCCATCCCATCGAGAACATCGGATTTCGTCAAGGCAATCTTCTTCACACCGTTTAAACGAACAGCATAAGCAGCCGCAATGCCGTCAAACCAGCCGCATCGACGAGGACGGCCGGTCGTTGCACCGAATTCATTTCCTCTTTCCATAAGAAATCGGCCTTGTTTGCCGTGTATTTCCGTGGGAAACGGGCCTCCTCCCACCCGGGTTGTGTATGCTTTCGTCACTCCTATGACGGCATCTATTTTATCCGCGCCGACCCCCAATCCCGTGCAGACGCCGCCGATGGTTGAATTGGAAGCCGTAACATAGGGATAGGTTCCATGGTCAATATCCAAGAGGGCCCCCTGGGCTCCCTCAAAAAGAACCGGACACCCGGCTTTGAATTTTTCCTCCAGGATGAAAGAAACATCATCGATGTGCTTTTCGATTTGGCGTGCGTAGTTCATATGCTCGTCAAAGATAGCTTCCTTGTCGAGCGGTGGCCAGCCGAATTGATCCAAATAGCGATTCTTCTCGACCACATTCTGTGTGATTTTCTCTCTTAGCACGGCCTCATTCAAGAGGTCTCCCACTCTAATCCCACAGCGAGCCATTTTATCGACATAAGCCGGCCCGATTCCCCGGAGTGTGGTACCGATTTTTTTATCCCCCATCCTTTCCTCGCTCAAACGCTCTATCTCGAAATGATAGGGCATGATCAGGTGTGCGTTTGGGCTTATGACGACGTTGTCATCGACGGCAACTCCCAGCTCTTTCAATTTGGCGATTTCATTTAAAAAGGCTTTGGGGTTGAAGACGACACCGTTTCCGATAAGACAGAGCTTACCTTTATGGAGGATACCCGAAGGAATGAGGTGAAGGATAATTTTCGTTCCTTTGATAAAGACAGTATGGCCGGCGTTGTGCCCCCCCTGATATCGGGCGACAACATCGAAGGAGGGTGTAATGAGATCGACGATTTTGCCTTTTCCCTCATCCCCCCACTGCATACCTAAAACTACGCAGTTAGCCATTGCATCACCTCATTAGGAATTTTATATCCTGAATTATTCATAAAAAATATCGATACTTATTATAAAAACTTTTAATTTCCGTCATCGACGCTTTTTATGAAAAATCCAGGAAAGAACGAAGATGGCAGCAAGTTAGGAATTCTATCAGAACTTCCGGCAAGAAACAAGACTAAAAGCTTAACGTGATTTGAAGATAGACAGCGTTGTCTTTTTTTGAAAAGCCCTCTTCTTTATTTATCTGGTATTCGAGCTTGAAAAAGGCCGTTTGTGAGAGATTGTAAGTCAATCCAATGGCCCACCGGGTTTTTGCTTCCGATACCCCTTCCCCAGGCATATCCGGACTCAAAAAGCCGACCCCATGGAAGGGATCTTTATAGTCCAGTTTCTGATAGCTCACGACAGGCCACAGGCTGAGGAAATCAAACGTGAGAAGCGCATAGAACCCTTCGACTTCACCATTTTCGATGTCAGCGGGAGTTTCCATGTCCGCCCAAGTGTATTCGCCGATCAACCGGAAACTTTGGGTTATCCACGACCCATCCACGCCATGAAGGACGAGTTTTCTGCTGTTGTCAGCGTCATACTTTCCCCTGTAGTGGGAATAGGCGATCTCGATTTTCGGATCCATTTTCCAAGCAAATCTGCCGCCGATCGCTTTATTGGCGTTATTGTCTTTGAACTGCTGCCCCGACTCCAAACTCTGTGTCTCGGCCAGACCGTTTCCGAAATAAACTGAATAAATCAGTCCGCTGAATTCACCTTCCACTTGAACACCGATATCGCGCCACATGAAGGGGTAGAGCTTTCTCAGATTCAAGGGGGTTTCGACAAGAGCCGTCTGGTAGGCACGGCTATTCTGATTGTACTTGCCGAAGGGCACTAAAAAGAGACCGAGGTTCACTCCAAAGACATCGGATTTCATAACCCCGAGATAAGCCTGATTCAAATCGATCTTTGCATTCTGGTTCAAGACGGTCTCGGCCGTATAACTCACTGTTGCCGTGAGCATCCCGGAGAAGAGCAATCCAAGTTGCGGATTCTGAAAGGTCCCATTGGAATAAGATGTATCCTCTTGGCCATGAACATAACCGGCAGAGAGATAACCGTTAACCCTGAGCTGGTTTTCCTGTGCATAAGCCGAGGAAGCGAGAATGAGAAAGAGAATAAAAAAACCTGACTTTGCTTTCATATCACCGAATAATCAAAATCATCTTCCAGCAACGAATCCTTCCACTTGTCCACGTTCCGTTTTTCAGAGATGAGACGGCTGATTTCGCTGGAACCCTTTTTCGTGCCCATCCAGATAGCACCCACGATCACACTGTTTTTAATAACGATTTTTTTGTAAATCCCCTCTTCTTCCACGGCTGCCCTGAATTCCTCACAGTCACCTTTCTCCGGATTCACCAAGCCGATGGAAGTGAGAAAAATCCCGACGACTTTCAATGTGTTCGAAGGAATGGTGCCTTTGTATTGTTTTTTTTGGCCGAGGATATTTGCAGCGGCAATCCGCGCCTGTTCGAAGGAAGCGGGGATGATCCCATATACTCTGCCTTGATGCTGGACGACATCTCCGGCAGCGAAAATGTCGGGATCGCTGGTTTGAAGATAATCATCTACGACAATGCCCTTATCCGTTTCAAGGCCGGCACCCCTGGCAATTTCAAGGTTCGGACGCGAACCTGCAGCCACAATGCCCATGTCGGCGTCAATGGTCTGGTCTCCTTTGAAACGGAGGCCGGAGATTTCCTTCTCTCCAAGAATCTCCTCAGTGGCCGCCCCGACACGGACTTTTATGCCCATCTTCTCGATCTGTCCCTGTAAAATGGACGCCCCTTCGGCATCCAACTGCCGAGGAAGCAGCCGGTCAAAGAATTCTACAACCCGGACATCAGCCTCTCGGCTTTTAACCGCCCATGCAATCTCCAGTCCCAGAAGCCCTCCACCGATGACGACGACATTCCGGTGATCGGTCAAATATTCCAAAATTGCGTAGGCATCGTCGATGGTCCATAAACTGAAGACACCGCGCTTATCCGTTCCCTTGAACGGAGGGACAAAAGAGTTGGATCCATTGGCTAGAAAGAGCTTGTCATACCTCTCTGTCTTTGCTCCTTCGAACTCTATTTCTTTAGTACCGGGATGTATCTTCCGGACCGGCCTCCTGAGGTGGATAGAGAGATTCTGCTTTGCATACCACTCTTCCGGAAAGGCGAATATTCTTTCGAAGGGAATCCTGCCCGCTAAAAAATCGATCAGGTTAGGACGCGGATAATAATGATATTTCTCTTTCGCAAAGATGTCTATATCGACTGTGCTGTCGCTTTCCCTCAGCGATTTCGCGAAAATGGTGGCGGCTACACCGTTCCCCACAACTATGACGCGCATCGTTCTTCGGCCTTGTACGCGTCAATCAATTTTTTGAAAGAACTCTTTGCTCACTCCACACTGCGGACAGACCCAATCATCGGGCAAATCCTCAAAGGCCGTTCCCGGATCGATCCCGTTTTCAGGATCGCCTTTCTCAGGGTTGTAAATGTATCCACACGCCGTACATTCCCATTTAGCCATCATATTTTCCTTTCTTTGTAATATTACAGGTTAATCCTGTTCAAGGACATGCTCGTCGTATTCTTTCTCAAGCATGAGTTTGTGACTTTTTTCCTGCTGGATCAGAAACTGAAACAGCTTTTTCAACTCTTGATCTTTGGCATTGTCGGCCAGGTTGGTATAGAGCATGACAGCCTCTTGTTCCTTTTTTGCGGCAAGAATGAGAAGATCTTGGATGGTCATGTCTTCTGCCGGGGGCTCGTCTGTCAGATAATCGGAGATCTTGAGATCCGGTACGTCTTTGATCACCAAATCCTGAATTTTCGCATCGTCGATGTTTTCTAGAAGCTTTTTGTGCGCTTTTTCTTCATCTTGGAGCTCGAGAAGCATTTTTTTCAAGCCTGGCGATTTCGCTCTTTGGGCGAGGCTGCCATAAGTTTTGATGGCGGCTTCTTCTCTTGCAATGGCGGACTTTACGACACTTTCAAAGCTGGTCATGTTCATATCCTCTCCTTAAGGCTTTTCCGAAATTCCCTAATCTTTCTTGGGTTCCATGGGCTGATCACAACACACCAAAGTTCCTACTCCAGACTTGACGACTTTAACTTCCTGACCACAGATCGAACAAACGTAAACAACACCTTCTTCGGCCATAATTACCCTCCTTTCAAAAAAGAATTAATCCTAAATTTAGAGCGGAATTCTATTATAATGAAAGAAACTCAAGCACGCAACTCATTCACGCGTCGCGCTGGGAAGTTTTTGGCATGAGGGACAATAATGGCTGCTTCTTCCCGTTATACGAACCCGCTTGATCAGCTGTCGGCACGTCGGGCAGGGCAAACCTTCTCGTCCGTAGACCCGGTGGAACCTCTGGAAATCTCCTTCTCGCCCGTCGGTATCCAAAAAATCACGAATCGAGGATCCTTTGCATTCCAACGCCTCCTGCAATACTTGTCTCATGGAAGTCCATAAGCACCGGAGGTCGTCACAGGAAAGACGGGATACGGACAGCATGGGGTGTATTCCGGCCCGGAAAAGCATCTCATCGGCATAGATGTTGCCTATACCCGCCAGAAACTTTTGATTCAAAAGCAGGCTTTTTGTCCGGGCATTTCTCCCGTTGAAAAGCCGCACGAATTCATCCTGTTCGATATCGAGAGGCTCCGGCCCAAGCTCTGCTAACTCCGGAGGATCTGATCGGCCGTGGAATTCCACACACGAAACAACTCCGAATTTTCTCACATCGCGGAACCTCAGCTCGTGCTCATTTTCAAGAAAAGACAGCCCAAAATGGGTGTGCTTGTCCCATGACTGATGCGGCAGACTGAATACAAACCTTCCCGTCATCTTCAAGTGAAAGAGCAAGCTTATGCCTCCATCCGTATCTATCAGAACATACTTGCCGCGCCGGCGGACATTCAAGACTTTAGCCCCTCTGATTTTCCCCAATTGGATGATGTCGGTATTCCTCAATAAAGGAGGATAAACAATACGGAAGGAGGCGATGGTTAAACCGGAAAGCCGGAATTTAAGACTTTGTGAAATCACTTCCACTTCGGGCAGTTCGGGCATTTTATATCTTGTCCTTTTTCGATGTACAGACGGGCCCCATTCTCTGCATCTTGGCGGCTCCGCCCACCTGCTATTTTAGAAAAACGCGCTCTTGTACGCAAAGGTTTTCCAGTTGTCAGGGAATGCAAGACTGTCCCTGCTCGGCTATGTGTATGGCGGTCGGGGGAGAGCTCATAGGTATAGCAGTCCGCTAAAGCCGGATTGGGATGGATAGAGCAGAGGGCGAATGCGATCCGCCGGCTCATGCACTGCACATCAACAAAGGGAATGTCAGTGCGAGTCACTGTCTGTTTGAGTCGCATGGTGGTTGGTGGGGGGGTCTTCGACGAAAACAGATGATAACGAGCTTCTTCCTGCATAACCAAATGGCGGCTAGAAGCCAGTGCGAGTCACTGTCTGTTTGAGTCGCATGGTGGTTGGTGGGGGGGTCTTCGACGAAAACAGACAGTGACTCGCACCCCCCCCTGCTTTATGATTCGAAATCACCACGGAAACTGAAATGCATTCTCCGCAACAGGAATTCTTGCAATTTGCTGACTTTTCTTTTATCATCATTTTCTCAAATGAAAGTCAAAGCCGTCATCAGCTTGATCCTTGGCTGGATCATCCCGGGATTGGGCCACGTCATTATGAAGAGATATGTACGTGGTTTGATTTTTTTTGTATGCATCTCCTCCATGGCCGGACTGGGACTTCTTATGGGTGGGCGGATTTATTCGTTTCAGACTGAGAATCCATTGACCATTCTTGCTTTTTTTTCGGACATCGGTGTCGGATTTCTCTATTTTCTGTCCAAGCTCTTTGCATTCGGATTGGGAGATCTCAAAACAGTTACTTTTGAATTCGGGACCGCCTTCATAGCCGGGGCCGGTTTGTTGAACTACCTTGTCGCTTTGGACGCGTTTGACGTCGGCTCTGGAAAAAAGAAATGATATTCAAAAGCCACATCGTTTCCATGATCCTTTACGCCTTTTTTGTCTGTATCGTCTTGTCGTTGATACGAAGAGATGAACGGAGAGCACGTATCAAGTATTTCCTCTCGCTTTTTTTCATCATGGTTGCCGGGGCGCTGATCTTCGGCTGGTTCATGTTTTTATTCATTTGAAACTCGCATTTCCCCGCCTTTGAAAGAGGTAATCGTTGTGTTATAATCTTGACTCGTTAATGGAGTCCCGAATTTTTGCTCCCTTCGCCCGCCTTCACACCGGGTTTCCGCTCAGGAACGAGCCAAAATCAACCGAGGACTCAAAGCTGCCCGTTCTGAACGATTTGACACATCGATGAACAATGATTGAGCTCTACCACGTCTGGAAGCAATATCAAAAAACCCAATGGGCCCTCTCCGATATCACATTTCATATCGAAAAAGGAGATTTCTGTTTCATTACAGGACCGAGCGGTTCTGGAAAAACCACGCTTCTAAAAATCATCTACAGGGAGTTATTCCCGACTGAAGGCCAAATTGTCATCGACAACCGCAATATTTTAAAAATCTCCAACCACAAAATCTACATACTTCGAAGATCCATGGGCATTGTTTTCCAAAACTTTCGTCTCATGTTTCATAAAAAAGTGTTCGAGAATGTTGCGGTCGTTCTTCAGGTTCTTGGCGTACCGAGAAAAGAAATCCGGAGGAGAGTTTTCAACGCTCTGCGAATGGTCAACCTCCACGATAAAATGTGGGAATACCCGTCTCATCTTTCTTACGGAGAACAGCAGAGGGTTGCTATCGCCCGAGCCGTGGTCAACAATCCAAAAATCATCCTTGCCGATGAGCCGACCGGCAACTTGGACACAGAGCTAGCCTTTGAAATCATGAGCCTTTTCAGAGAAATAAACAAAAAGGGCACCACTGTCATCATCTGTACACACGACAGGGAACTGATACGCAATTTCGGGCAAAAAATTCTATTTTTGTATAAAGGAAAATTATTGAGAAAGGAATCACTCTGATAATACAAAAACTCAAATACTTTTTGAGCGAGACTCTGAACAATATGTGGCAGTACAGGGTTCGCAATTTTTTCTCGGTCACAATCATCTGCCTCTCCTTTCTCATTGTGGGGGTGTTTCTTTCTCTGTCGAACAACTTGGAGCACATGGCCGAACAGCTATCGAACAATATGGCGGCCGTATTCTTTCTGGAACAGGACATCCCAGAGGCGAAGTTGAAAGCCATTGAGGACGAACTGCAAAAATCCGACTTCGTGTTGAACACACGCTTCGTGTCGGACGCGCAAGCTATCGAAAAATTCCGGGAAAGATTTCCCGAACTTAGAGGACTAATCGAAGATCTAGACTCCAATCCATTCCCTCCTTCACTTGAAGTTTCTTTCAAGGAAAAGACGATCTCGTTTCGCGATATCTCCATTCTCATCGATAAAATCAAGGCCATGCCCGGAGTCGAAGATGTCCAGTTCAATCGAGATTGGGTCGAAAAGATGCATTCTTTCAGTCGGTTAGCCAAAGCCGTAGGGTTTTTTCTGGGTGGGATCCTCATCCTGGCCTCATTTTTTATCATTTCCAATGTAATCAAATTGAATGTCTTTGCCAGGAAAGAAGAGATCGAGATTCTCCGTCTCGTCGGGGCCACCAACACATTCATTCGAATCCCTTTCCTACTCGAGGGAGTGTCATTAGGGATTATCGGTGGATTGGTTTCTCTTCTGCTTGTCGTTCTCCTTATAAGTTCGTTCCCTTTGTACCTGGGTTCTTCTTTGGGAATTCTGAACGAATTGATTCGTTTCCGCTTCCTGTCCTTTTCCCAATGCCTCACCATGGTCATTGCCGGAGCTTTTATCGGTTTACTGGGAAGTCTGAGCTCCCTGGCACGATTCCTGAAAGTCTAATCACAGCACATTACGCACGGATCAGCGGTTCGAGAATGTGGTCCTAAAAAAATTCGGATAAGAGGCACCGGAAATATGAAGCAGACTAAAAAATCTTTCCGGCGAGATGATCGGCCCTCCGCAAAGGCTCAGGAATCCTGTATACAGACATTCCGAGAACAACCTGCCTTGAAATGGTGAAATCAGTCCTGTTGCCAGGGGATACGAAGACAGGATTCGTTCCGGATCGCGTCCTGAGACAAAACCCAACCTGTTCACCTTTTGTATCCGTAAACGGGGTGTGGCTGCCCCGTTCTTCCCCTGGATCGGTGTAAGGATAAAAAGGTGATTTTGCACATCCGATGGTGCTGATATCTAAAATGACTCCGACGTAGGAGGCAAGCCCCATTCTCCTCGGATGCGCAATGCCGTTACCGTCGATTAAAGTCACATCCGGAACGTGCGACAACTTCCGGAACGCCCTTAAGAAAGCCGGTCCTTCGCGATAATTTAAAAATCCAGGGACATAGGGAATGGACACATCTTGAATCTCCCGGCTTATTTCGACAAGGATTAATTCCGGGACTTTGTAAACCACGACGACGACCCCGATTTTCTTTTTTGTCTCGTCATAACTCGAGTCGGCTCCGCCTACATACTGAATATTGCGGCTATCCCAGCTCAACTTCAGGCGGGTTGATAACCGGGCTTGAGTCTCCGCTGCTTTTTTGAAATCGAACAAGTCGATGCTCCTCTTAAATTCCTTCCATAAATTATACCATGAACCCGCTCAGGTCAATCCAGCATGTGGACGTGCCGCCTGAGAAGTGTCGGTTGACAGGCGGCGGCACTTGGCTTAAAATTCAGAAAATGATAGCTATAGGGCAAGATCTCAAAAGGGAAAGAGAGTTAAGGGGTATTTCTCTAAAAGAAATAGCCGACTCAACGAAAATAAACATCCGGTTTCTTCAAGCGCTTGAGGATGATCGGCTCGATATTCTTCCTGAAAAATTTTTCGTTCGGGGGATTATCCGTGAATACGCAAAATACCTGGGATTGGATGAAAATGACGTACTCAACAAATATCACGAAGCCCTCCAAAATGAAAAACACGAGCGGGAAGTTAAAAAGAGGCTGGGACCCGGACTGCCAAAAAACATAATAAACGCCGTACGACTCGCCGCTTTAGGAGCGTTCCTCATCGCCGTTCTCATAGGCCTTTTCTTCATTTTTGGAAAAAGCAAGTCCACACCCCCTCCGGATAAATCCGAACCTGAAGCCATGGCTCAAGAACAAATTGTTTCGCCCGTAGAAGTTATAGAAACTCCTAAAGTAGAAGAGAAAGAACCGGAGGAACTCAACCTTGAATTCACCTTTCATCAAGATACTTGGATTCAAATCTACGCTGATGGAGAAAAAGTATACAGCGGTATAAGATTGCAGGGCGGGAAGTACCAAGCCAAAGCAAAAAAAGAGATGGTCATTGATTTGGGAAACGCAGGCGGTCTTTCTTACACGATAAACGGGAAGCCGGGAATCCCTTTCGGCAGACCCGGTTCCGTAGAAAAGGACATCCGCATCACGCTCGAAAACTTTAAACAGTACCTCGTGGTGGTTGAAGACTCGGAGGAAATCAACTCTATGCAAGATATCCCCCCGGAAAATCCTCGCGAAAATTCCGAGAACAGGGGGGAATGATGGAAAACCCAAAGAGGAAAGGCCCGCGAGTCATCGGGGCTTTTATCATCCTTCTCATCATACTCTTCTTTGCTATCGAATTTTTCATTCGAGAAACACAGCAATTCTCGCCGACATCCATGACCAATGTGCTCCTGACATCTCTTCAGATCATCGTCCTCCTTCTATTCCTTGTGCTTCTGTTCGTCTTCGGGAGAAACCTTATTAAGCTCGTTCTCGAAAGAAAAAGAAAAGTCGCCGGGGCTCATTTTAAGACGAAGCTGCTTCTGTTCTTCATAACACTCTCCCTTATTCCGACCCTTCTGCTATTTTTGTTTGCCAGCGACCTCATCCGACGAAATATTGAACAGTGGTTCCGAACCCCCATAGATAAAATTCTCAACGACACGAAAAGCCTCGCGGACGGTTTCTACCTGAACAGCGAAGAAATCGCATTCCACTACGCACAACAGCTAAGTCGAGCCATCCAGGAACAGGGCCTGATCAATCTAGACCGGCGGCAGCCTCTGATGGATTTTGTCCGCACCAAACTGAAAGAGTACAAGCTCGATGAAATTGGGATCTACCTTGATGAAGAAGAGCTGTTTTCCTACCTTAATCCGGACCTTCCTCTCCAGGATTACAGAGATCTTACCCTCAACCTGATAAAAAGGGCTCAACTTGGAGAAAAATTCAAACGCATCGATTCTATGGGAAACGGAGAAATGATCCGAACGGGGGAATCGATACAAGTTGCCGATGTCGGGAATCTTCTGGTCGTTACAGGGAAGTTTCTGCCCCAGAATTACGCCCAAAGAATTGGAAATATAACGGCCTATGTCCAAAGATATCAGTTATTGAAACTACAGAAAAATCCCGTCCAGAATTTCTATTTCCTCACGCTGATTTTTGTAACTCTCCTCATCATTTTTGCCGCAAGTTGGCTCGCTTTTCAATTGGCCAAAGGCATTACCGTTCCTATCGAGAAGCTGGCTAAAGCCACAAAAGAGGTTTCAAGGGGGAACCTGGATGTCAGAGTGGAATCTCCGGCTTCCGATGAAGTGGGGATACTGGTGGAATCCTTCAACCAGATGATAACGGATTTGAAGGAAGGGCAGAGAAACATCGCCCAAAAAACATCGGAGCTGGCGGCCCGAAAAAAATACATAGAAACTATCTTGCACAACATCACGACCGGCGTCATCAGCCTAAATGCAACGGGCGTTATCACCACCATCAATCCTTCGGCACGAGAAATGCTCGGACTGAAGGAACAGAAGCTTGTCGGGGAAAACTATGTCGATGTGCTCGGCGGCAGCGAATACGCTGAGATCGTCGAAAACATCCAGCGGGGCCTCAATAAAAAATACCCTCTGAGCAATAAAGAAATAAAGCTCAACATCAGCGGACAAAATGCCGTGTTCGCCCTCACTCTCTCCGCCCTGCGTCAGGCAAACAATCAATTCACAGGCTTGATCGTCGTGCTGGAGAATTTGACGCAGCTGATCAAAGCGCAAAAGATAGTCGCCTGGAAAGAAGTCGCCC
>JAFGNQ010000126.1 GCA_016926925.1 Candidatus Aminicenantota bacterium | reverse complement strand
GTATCCGAAGGCACCCGGGATATTCTCATCGAGAGTGCTTACTTTGATCCCATCTCCATTCGCAAAACGAGCAAGAAGACCGGGATACAGACGGATGCCTCTTACCGCTTCGAGAGAGGTGCGGATATTGCCTTTCTTCCGAAAGCGGGGCTCATGGTCGCCTCGCTGTTGACTCAGATGGGAGGCAAAGCGGCCAAGGCTATGGTGGATGTGTTTCCCAAGCCGAAAAAAAACAAAAAAACCGTGATTCTTCGACAACATCGGATCGCAGATCTGCTTGGTGTCAACGTGGAAGCTGATTTCGTCGAAAAAATCCTAGCCAGGCTGGATTTCCAGCCAGAAAAACAGCAGCAGGGAATCTGGAAGGTCAGGGTTCCCTCTTTCAGGGTCGATGTTGAGCGCGAGGCCGACCTGATCGAGGAGATCGCACGCTACTTCGGTTATGACAAGATCCCATCTACAATTCCTCCTCTGGTTGAGTTTGAGCCGCCTCCGGATCCGAAGAAACGACAGATCCAAAAGCTGCGTCACATGTTTTTCATCTACGGATTTGATGAGGTCGTGAATTTCAGCTTCGCCGATCCCGAAAAAGAGAGCCCGCTGAAGACCGGGATGAAAGCGATTGAAATCAGGAATCCCATATCGACCAAAGCCTCTCATCTCAGAACGACACTCCTGGGCGGCCTGCTCGAGAATGTTTCCTGGAACAGAAACAGAGGCATGGATGGAGTTCATATCTTCGAAGTCGGGAATGTGTATTTTTGGGAAGACCATTCCTGTAAAGAAAAGCTGGGCCTTGCCTTGGTCACGACCGGGTTTCTCGGAAAAGATAATTGGCATGAACAGCGAAAGCCAACCGATTTTTTTCATCTCAAAGGCGCTTGTGAGGCTGTCCTGTCCCATCTGCGATACGTTCCTGTCATTTATGAGCCCGAAGATTTATCCCACTTTGAGAGCGGAAGTTCGCTTTCTTTGCTCGTTAAAGGAGAGAAAGTCGGTCATTTGGGGCGATTGCCGAAGGCCATCCTCGATGACTATTCATTAAAGGAACCTGTCTGGGCTGCGGAGTTGGATCTGGTCTCCCTTTTTCAAAAACAGCCACAGCCCTTCCTGTACACCCCTGTCGTGAAATACCCGCAGGTAGTTCGCGACATTTCATTTATCGCCGATGAGGATGTGAGCTACCAAGAGATCAAACAAGCTATCGAAGATCTCTCCCTGCCCCACCTGGAGCAATTCGAGCCCTATGACCGCTTCTCAGGAAAAAACATATCTAAGGGAAAAGTGAGCTTGTCCTTTCGCTTTCTTTTTCGGCATCCTCAGAGAACACTGCTTGCCGAAGAGGTGGAGATTTCTCGGGAAAAGGTAATCAAGGTCTTGAGCAACAAGTTCGGATTTCAATTAAGGGAAGGAGGGGAAATTGACAAGTGAATTGGAAAGAATTAAAATTCTAGAGGGAAAAATTTCACAAGTTGTTGATTACCTCAACAAAACGATCGCCGAGAATGAGAAACTGAAGCAGCAGGTAAAAGATTTGAAAAGTGAAAATAAAGGCCTCGTTGAAAACGAGAAAAAAGTGGTGCATCTCAGCGAAAGCGTAAAAAACTATGAAGATGAAAGAGAGGCAATAAAAGAAAAGATCGAAGAATTGATAAGTCAAATAGATCAGTTGGGAATATGATCGACAAAATTATTGAAATAGAAATCTATAGACAGAAATACAGGATTAAAGTCAAAGGAGAAGAAGACGAAAAATACATTAGCCATTTGACTTCATACGTTGATCAAAAAATGCGTGAAGTGGCTGTCAAATCCAAATCTGTGGATACTCTAAAAATTGCAGTCCTTGCCGCATTGAACATAGCGGATGAATTTTTTCTCAGTCAGAAAAAAATGGATCAGATGAATGAAGTCCTAGGGCAAATGGAGGATGAAATAGCGGGTTTGGAGGTTTTCCTCAATAGGGAATCACAGGACATCAATGAAATCGAAGAGGCAACAGAATATATAGAGAAATAAGGACGATCGTCCTGCAATGGGAATAGAGCTAAGAAAAAAATGGATAGCACACAGACAGATATCACGACATGGAAATTGTTAAAGGCTTTTCTTTTGCTCCAATTGATAGAGTGAATATGCTTTAACCCTCCTTTCTTTCGTCTCCTTTGACCCCTGAATAGGAGGTGGTCAAAGTGAATTTAGGCCATATAATCTTAATAGCACTCACCTTTATACTGACTTGCGTGGTGGTCTATCTGCTCATCAAAAGGACCTCAGGAGTCAAGTCGGTACTCAAAGCTCAGCAGGAAGCCGATGATATCTTGGGTAGGGCCAAAGAAGATGCGGAAAAGATAAAGAGAGAATCAGCGCTTGAGGCCAAAGAAAAATATCTCAACCTTAAGTCGGATTTTGAACGTCAAACCCGTGACCGAAGACGTAAACTGAATGATATGGAGAGGAGACTCGTCAAGAAGGAAGAGAATCTCGAGCGCAAGTTTCAGACCCAGGAGAAAAAAGAAAGAGATTTTGCCAGCAAAGAAGGGAGACTCTACGCACGGGAGCGTGAGATTGCCGACAAGGAAAAGCAGTACGACGATTTGATTCAAAAGGGATTGAATGAACTGGAACGAGTCGCGGGTATAAGCCAGGAAGAAGCGAAAAAGGAGCTTCAGAGAAAAGTTGAAGATCAGGCGAAGCTCGAAGCCGTTCAAGCCGTACGCCGGATTGAGGAGGAGACGAGAGAAAAAAGTCAGCGTATTGCTCGGGATATAATAAGCCAAGCGATACAGAGATCTGCCGCCGAGCACGTCGTCGAGACGACGGTATCCGTCGTCGACCTTCCTTCCGATGACATGAAAGGCCGAATTATAGGGAGAGAGGGCCGCAACATTCGAGCTCTGGAATTAGCGACGGGTGTGGATATCATCGTTGATGACACGCCTGAAGCGGTTATTCTATCGAGTTTCGATCCTATCCGGCGCGAAATGGCTCGATTGGCTATCGAGAAGCTTGTTGTCGACGGCAGAATCCATCCGGCGCGAATCGAAGATGTCGTCGAGAATGTCAAGAAGGAGTTGGAAGAGAAGTTGAAACAGGAAGGAGAGTCGGTCATTCTTGAGCTGCGTATACAGAATATAAACCCGGAGCTTGTAAAACTCTTAGGGAAGCTCAAGTATCGAACGAGTTACGGCCAGAATGTGCTTCAGCATTCGAAGGAAGTCGCTTATCTATCGGCCATTATGGCCAAAGAGCTCGGTGTCGACGCCAACATATCCATGAGAGCGGGCCTCTTGCATGACATTGGGAAGGCCGTGGACCGAGAGGTCGAGGGCACCCACACAGAGTTGAGTGTCGAACTGACAAAGAAGTACGGAGAAATAGAGGCGGTAGTCCAGGCCATCGCATCCCACCACCGAGATGTGGACTTCCCTTCCATAGAGGCAGTCTTGGTCCAGGCAGCCGACACCCTATCGGCCGCAAGGCCGGGTGCCCGGCGTGAGTTGTTGGAGACCTACATCAAACGGTTGGAAAAACTGGAAGAGATAGCCAATTCTTACGAAGGTGTAGCTAAGGCATTCGCCCTTCAAGCAGGTCGAGAGATAAGAATCATTGTCGAGGCACAGAAAATCTCCGATGACCGTGCTACGGTTGCCGCAAAAGAGATTGCTCAGAAAATCAAAGAGGAATTGGATTATCCGGGACAGATAAAGGTCACGGTAATTCGAGAAATGCGAGCTGTTGAGTATGCCCGATAAAATCAGCATTCTGTTTATTGGAGATGTCATCGGTCGCCCGGGACGCAGAGTTCTCAAACGGTGCCTATCGATCTTGAGACAAAAGTACGGCCCCATTGTCGTTATAGCCAACGCTGAGAATGCGGCGGGTGGTTCCGGGATAACGGAAAAAATCTGTCATGAGCTCTTAGATGATGTCGATGTCCTCACTTCGGGAAATCACGTTTGGGATAAGAAGGAAGCGCTCCTTTTGCTCGATAAAGAACCGCGATTGTTGAGACCCGCCAATTATCCGGTCTCCAATCCCGGAAAAGGGACTTTTGTCTTCGAATATGGAATCCATAAAATCGGCGTCATGAATCTGCAGGGAAGGGTCTTTATGGAGCCGATTGATTGTCCTTTTCGGGTGGCCGAACATGAGCTCGAAAGTCTGAGAAAAATCACTCCCATCATTGTTGTTGACTTCCATGCCGAAGCGACATCGGAGAAGCAGGCTTTGGGCTGGCATTTGGATGGTAAAGTGTCCGCCGTCATAGGCACGCACACGCATGTCCCTACTGCGGATGAACGGATCTTGCCTCAGGGGACGGCCTATATTACGGATATCGGTATGGTGGGCGGGTACAATACAGTGATAGGGATTCAAAAAGAGCAGGCTCTGCAGAGGTTCCTCACCTCAAGGCCGCAGCGCTTTGAGCCCGGAAAAGATGGGGCTGTCTTTTCGGCCGCCTTCATGGAAGTGGATGTCCTAACAGGGAAAGCTTTGGACATACGGAGGGAAACCATAATCGATAACACCTGCGGAGAAGTCTAGAATGACGATTGCCGACAAGGTCTATACAGTCTCAGAAATTACCACGCTCATCAAGCACCGGCTCGAATCGAGTTTCTCTGTCGTTTGGGTCGAAGGAGAAATCTCGGATTTCAAACGAGCTCACTCCGGACATATCTATTACACCTTGAAAGATGAGAAGAGCCAGCTTCGGGCTGTAAGCTGGCGATCATCAGCACAGAGAATCCCTTTTGATTTAGAGAACGGGCTTCATGTCATCTGTAAAGGACAGATCAACGTCTACGAACCGCGGGGACAGTATCAAATCATTGTCGAGGTTATGGAGCCCAAAGGAAAAGGGGCTCTGCAACTTGCTTTTGAACAGCTCAAGGAAAAGTTGAACAAGGAGGGGCTCTTCGATTCCCGATTCAAAAAGAAACTTCCTCTGCTTCCTAAAAAAATCGGGCTTTTGACTTCCCCGAGAGGCGCTGCGATTATCGATATCATCCGCACACTAGAAAGGCGTTTTGCAAAATTGAGTCTCGTGATCTATCCTGTGAAAGTTCAAGGCAAAGGAGCAGCCGAGGAGATTGAAGAGGGCCTAGATTTTTTTGGGCGGGAGCTGGACATGGATGTGATCATCGTCGGCCGGGGAGGAGGTTCTATGGAGGACCTTTGGGTCTTTAATGAAGAACGGGTGGCCAGGGCCATTTTCAGGTGCCCTATTCCCGTCATATCTGCTGTCGGGCATGAAGTGGACTTCACGATATCGGATTTTGTTGCAGACATTCGGGCCTCCACACCGTCGGCAGCAGCCGAGATGGTCGTAGAAAAAGAACAATCTTTTCAGGACTGGATCGCAAATTTGGAAAGCAGACTGCAGCATCATTTGAGCTTGCTGCTGCAGATGCAAAAAAATAAGGTCCTGAGTCTCGTCCACCATCATGCCTTCGAGAGTTTCAAATTGAGGCTGCTCGGCTTGATCCAGAGAGTCGATGAGCTCGAAACGAGAGCAGGAGATGCCATAAAGGATATGAGACGACGCATGGTGGAAAGCAAATCACGGGCTGCAATCCTCGAAGGGAAAATGACGAGTCTTTTAAAGGGGATGGTTCAGACTCGGATCTCCCTTTGGGAAAGGCTGTCTGCGGAGTTGGACAACCTGAGTCCCTTGAATGTGCTGAAGAAAGGGTATACTCTATGTTGGATGAAAGAGGGTCGTGTTCTCGTGCGGACGATCGATGAAGTGAAGGAAAAAGACGAGGTGAACGTGACTTTTGCCAAAGGAGAGTTCCGTTGCCTTGTTCAAAGTGTGGACAGGGAAAAACCCATTGAATCACGCTTTGTGAAGCCGGAGAAAGCAAATCCGTGATTGTGAATAAAAAGCCTGAAAACGGCAGGTGAGGTGATCATCATGACCGAGAAGAGTTTTGAAAAGGCTTTGGTCGAGCTGGAGGGGATTGTGGAAAAAATGGAAGGAGCGGGGCTCTCTCTCAATGAGTCTCTGGCGCTGTTCGAAAAGGGAGTCAAACTGGCGCACTTCTTGAGGCGAGAACTCGATAAGGCCGAAAAAAAAATAGAGATCCTTCTCAAGGATAATAAGGGAGAGATGAAGAGAGAGGCCTTTTCTCTATCCGAGGAAAAAGAGGCGGCTTCGGAGGAGGCCGAAGAGCCCGATTCCGAAGAAGATCAAGGCCTCCCCTTTTGAGCTGTTAAGAAGACGGTGGATAGCAAGAATATGAATCAAGTCCTGGATCGAATAGAAGGGCCTCAAGATTTGAAGGCCCTCTCTTTGAAGGACCTTTCTCTGCTGGCCAGGGAAATCAGGACGCTCATCATCGATGTCGTATCCCGGACTGGAGGCCATTTATCGCCGAACCTGGGAGTTGTCGAGATGACCATTGCGCTTCATTACGTCTTTGACGCTTTCCAGGATAAGATTCTATGGGATGTGGGGCACCAATGCTATACGCACAAGATTCTGACTGGGCGAAAGGATCTGTTCACTAAGCTTCGACAGATGGATGGAATCTGTGGATTTCCTTGTCGGGAAGAGAGTGCCTTCGATGTCTATAACACAGGGCATGCCTCGACAGCCTTGTCAGCCGCCTTAGGGATGGCCGTAGCCCGAGACAAAAAAAAGGAAGATCATCAGGTTGTGGCGGTTGTGGGCGATGGAAGCTTAACTGGAGGTGTAGCCTGGGAAGCGCTGAACCAAATCGGGCACCTCCGGGAAAAATTGATCATTGTTCTCAATTATAACGAGATGTCCATCTCCCATAACGTAGGGGCCATGTCCAAATATCTCAGCTATCTCGTTTCAGGGCAACATTACCTTCGGATCAAGGATCATGCCAAGACGATTTTGAAGGCGATCCCCGCTGTCGGTTGGCCCATGATAAAGGCGGGCCGTGCGATCGAGGAAGTCATCAAAAAAACATTCTTTCCGGGATTGGTTTTTGAGGAACTGGGTGTACGCTACATCGGTCCGGTGCAGGGGCACAGCCTGCGGTCTTTGATCGAAGTGTTCGAAGATGCTAAAGCCTATGCAGGCCCTGTTTTGATTCTGTGCGTGACAAAGAAAGGAAAGGGCTTCCCCGACGCCGAGAAAAATCCGACTCGGTATCACAGCGCCTCTCCTTTTTCGGTCACAACGGGAGAGACCCGGAGTCAAGATAAACGTACAAGCTTTTCGGCTGTTTTCGGCGAAACGGTGACCGCAATTGCAGAGAAGGATGAAAGGATAGTAGCCATCTCTGCGGCCATGCCTGATGGGACCGGCCTGCATCATTTCGCCCGCCGCTATCCGGATCGGTTTTTTGATGTGGGGATTGCCGAGCAGCACGCCGTCGATTTTGCCACAGGCTTAGCCCTTAGCGGATACAAGCCGGTCGTGGCCATCTACTCTACTTTCCTTCAGAGAGCTTACGATCAGCTTTATCATGATGTCAGCCTAATGGATATCCCTATCGTTTTTGGGCTGGACCGCTCGGGGATCGTTCCGGATGACGGTCCGACCCACCAGGGCATCAATGATATAGCCTATCTCCGTCATATGCCCAACATGATTATCATGGCACCCAAGGATGAAAATGAACTGAGGCACATGATGAAATCCGCGATAGATTATCCACACCCTGTTTCCGTTCGCTTTCCAAAGGGAAAAGTGCTGGGCGTCCCCATGGATGAGGACTTGCACTCCATTCCTCTCGGGAAAGCGGAAATTCTGAAAGAAGGGACGCACCTAGTGCTTGCCTACGGAAGCATGGTTCATCCTTCTCTGGAAGCCGCCGAGATGCTGCAGAAAGAAAACATCGATCTGGCTGTGGTGAATGCCCGATTTGCCAAACCGCTGGATGAGGAATTGATCCTGAGGTATGCCCAACCGGGTCGCATCGTTATTACTGTTGAAGAGGGAGTGATTGCGGGGGGATTCGGGACGGCTGTTCGCGAGCTTTTGGACAAACATGAAAGGTTCGACATCCGGTTCAAGAGCATTGCCCTTCCCCTGGAGATAATCCCGGTCGGCAAGGTCGAGCAAATCAAGAAAATGTACAGACTCGATACAGAGGGACTTGTTCAGCAAATTCGAAGTTTCTGTGAATCCAAAGATCGGCCGGCACATAGCTCCACAAAATAAGAGGGATCCCGTCATCCCTTTAACTCGGACGTAATGGAAGTGAACGTTTTTATCTCGCAGCGTTACCGGTACCTTCCCTTATGCGGATTCTTACCTGTCGGGAATCCCCGGCTTATCCCCCATCTCCGTGCTTTTACTAGGAGTGATTCCGGGAGTTGCGGATGAGCAATCCGGCGAAGGCGATAAAAGACAGGGCCGATAAGATATTGGTGACCAAAGGATTTGCAGAAAGCAGGCATAAAGCTCAAGCGCTTATCATGGCCGGGTTGGTCTTCTCCGGAGGAGAGCGCGTTGCCAAAGCAGGGCAATTGATCCAGGTTGACCGGGAGATATTTCTGAAGGAACGGATGCCCTATGTAAGCCGCGGAGGCTTAAAACTGAAAGAAGCTCTGACGGCCTTTCAAATTCCGATGAAAGGAAAGATCGCGGCTGACCTGGGGGCTTCGACCGGCGGTTTCACGGATTGTCTTCTCAAGGAAGGAGCGGAAAAAGTCTATGCCGTCGATGTGGACACAAGACAGCTGGATGTCCATCTCAGGCAAGATGCCCGCGTGGTCCTCATTGAAAAGAACGCACGCTATATTGAGAAAAACGATTTCAAAGATTCTCTGGATGTTGTGGTGATCGACCTGGCTTTTATTTCCGTGCTCAAGGTTTTGCCAGCGGTAAAAGAGATTATCGGAAAGGGCCGGCTGATTGCCCTCATCAAGCCTCAATTTGAGGTCGGCAAAGGTCGAGTCGGGAGAAAAGGAATAATAAAAGACCGTGCTATGCATGAGGAAGTCTTGAAACGGATTGTCCGGGAAGCACGGATAATATCCTTTGCCCCACTGGGAATTATGAAGCCTTCTGTTCTCGGGCAGAAGGGGAATCAAGAATTTTTTATCCATTGGATTCCGGGAGAAGAGCCTTTGGATTCGATCCGAGTGGCTCATTTGATCAAGGAGGCAGTTTGGGATGAACACGATTAAACATGTCGGTGTTGTTATCAAACCCCATGCGGCGGGCATAGAGCGAATCTTAAAGGATTTGATCGGTTTTTTCGAGGCAAAGAATATCACCTGCATTTTGGAGGATGCCGCAGCGGATAAGCTTCAGATGAAAGGGGGTGTTCCCAGAGAGCAAATTCCGGAGATGGTTGACTTGGTGATCGTTTTAGGCGGTGATGGGACTCTGTTGAGTATTGCGCATTTGGCGGCTCAGAAAGATGTCCCCGTTATGGGAGTCAATCTCGGCCGCCTTGGGTTTCTCACAGAAGTTCCCCTTGAGGAGATGCACTTTGCCATCAATTCCTTTTTGGATGGGAATGAGGCTATCGTAGACCAGAGGCAGATGCTCGTGGCTAGAAACCAGGGAGAAACGTATTATTGCCTGAACGATGTCGTTATCAATAAGGCTGCACTGGCCCGTATGATTCAGTGCGAAATCTGGATTGATGGAAAACACATTGCAACATCGAAGGCGGACGGACTGATCATTGCCACACCCACAGGATCTACAGCATACTCGCTGTCTGCAGGAGGGCCTATCATCTATCCCAACATCCCGGCAATCATCATCGTGCCCATCTGCCCACACACGCTAACCTTTCGGCCTATGGTCATCTCTGCTACCTCAACGGTTAAAATCAAGCTTGTGACCGGTGGAGAAGAAGTCAATCTCACTCTTGACGGACAAAGAGGGGCTCTGATGGAAAAAGAAGACATCGTCGAAGTGACCCGAAGCAAGCTCGTTTTGAAATTGGTTTCTTCTCCTAAAAGGAATTACTTTGACTTGCTGCAGGAGAAGCTGGGGTGGGCCAAAATCACCACCTGACCTGGATTATTCACGAGCCGATCTTGCCACAAAACCTTCGTTGCAGCCCACTTGCAGTAGTTCACTACAGCTTCGTGGGCCTCTGCCTTGCCTTTGCGGCAACCTCGACTCGTGAATAATCCAGGGATCCTTCGGGCGAGCCGATCTTGCCGCTGCAGCAGATATCTTTGTGAGAAAAAACCGGCACTTTTATGGTGCGTTGACATTTTTTTTACTCATAACTATCATTATTTCTGTCATGAATTCGAAGTTGAGCGTCATCTATGTCTCCGCTGAAGCCTCTCCGTATGCGAAATCGGGGGAATTGGCTGATGTGGCCAGCTCTTTGCCCAAATATTTGTCATATCTGGGAATGGACATCTCCGTGTTCCTGCCCAAATACCGTCTACCGGAGATAGAATCCCTGTCTATGGATTTGGTCGATGCCGATCTTTCCGTGCCGTTCGGAGAAAGCAGAACAAAAGGACGTGTGTTCCGGACGGAGCTCGGGAAATACCGGATCTATTTCATCGACTGCCCGAAATATTTCTGGCGCGAAGCCATCTATGGAACGGGAAAAGGGGAGTATTTGGATAACGACGAGCGTTTTGTTTTTTTCAATCGGGCTGTCGCGGAATACATCCTCAAGGTCCACATGCCCGTGGATGTCATCCACTGCAACAACTGGCCGACTGCGCTCATTCCTCTTTTTCTGGCCACGCATTATGGCAAGAAAGTCCATTTTAAAAACACAGGCACGGTATTGACTCTGCACAACATTTCCTACCAAGGAGATTTCCCTCCTGAAACACTTGCGTTGACGGGGCTCAACTGGGAATATATCAACAACCGCCGGCTTTCGTTGAACGGAAAGTTCAACTTTCTCAAGGCGGGAATCTTGTATTCCGATGTCCTGAATACCGTGAGTTATACATACAAAAGAGAAATCATGACGCCGAAACACGGATTCGGGCTCGATAATCTCTTAAGAGCGCGGAAAGACGTCTTTTTCAGCATCCGCAACGGCGTAGATTATGAGATGTGGAATCCTGAAAAAGATCCCTTCATCGCCGCCAACTATTCCGCTTCGAACTTTGAGAACAAATTGATATGCAAACACGATCTCATTCGGGAGTTTGGCATATCCGTCAAAAAGGAAGTGCCTGTTGTTGGAATCGCTTCTTACATGACTGCCAACAAAGGCTTTGATATTTTGCTTGAGGCCGTGGATGATTTGATGAGATTGGACATCGGATTGGTCATCTTGGGTCAAGGGGATGAGATGGTCGAAAAAATGTTGCTCAAACTGCACAAAAAATATCCCCAAAAAATGGGCGTCAAACTGGAATCGAATCCGTGCCTCACCCATAAGATTGCAGCCGGTGCGGATATCTTTCTCATTCCCTCACGCTACGAACCCTGTGGCCTGAACCAATTGTATAGCTTCCGGTACGGTAGTGTCCCCTTAGTCCGAGCCACGGGCGGTCTGAGAGAGACTGTGAAGCCTTTCAATGCAAAGACGCGGAAAGGAAACGGTTTTGTATTCAAGGAATACACTTCGCGAGCTTTGCTGCACGCTGTGCTCGAGGCCATCCGCAGTTATAGAATGCCGCGTGTATGGAAGACGATCATGCGCAACGGGCTTCGAGAAAATTATTCATGGGAAGACGCGGCAAAGAGGTATTCCGGCCTCTATCAAAGAGCCTTGAAAATTAAAAGAGGAGGATAATTTGTCTGAAGACATCATCAGTGTTTCCGATGCGAATTTCGAAGAGGAAGTGGTTAAATCCGAACTTCCCGTACTTGTAGACTTCTGGGCGGTTTGGTGCGGCCCTTGTCATATGATCGCTCCAACAGTGGATTATTTAGCGGAACATTATAAAGAGAAATTGAAAGTTGTCAAAATGAATGTGGACGAGAATATGAAGACGCCGGCAAAGTACGGCATCATGAGCATTCCGGCTCTTCTTCTGTTTAAAGATGGCGATGTTAAGGAGACGATCGTGGGAGCTCTTCCCCAGGACAAGATTGTTGACAAGATTGCGAAATCCCTATGAATCCCATTAACGACGTCATTATCATAGGAGCTGGTCCTGCAGGACTGTCGGCAGCCATTTATTCGGGTCGTGCCCTGCTCGACACCTTGGTTTTGGAAAAGGGAGCCCCCGGTGGTCAGATCCTCATGACGGACTTCATCGAAAACTATCCGGGCTTTCCGGAGGGAATTGCTCCCTTCCAGCTTACTGAAAATTTCAAAAAACAGGCAGAGCGCTTTGGGGCGAAGATGGAAAGGGATGAGGTTAAAGCGATCCAGAAAAAAGATGATCTCTGGCAGATACAAGGCGGAAAACAAGCATATGCAACCCGGACTGTCATCGTCGCCACAGGAGCGAATTTCCGTAAGCTGGGTGTTAAGGGTGAGGGGAAATTCACGGGAAAAGGGGTTTCCTATTGTGCCACATGCGATGCTTTCTTTTTCAAAGATAAAGTCGTCGGAGTTGTCGGAGGCGGGAACTGGGCCCTCACAGAAGCCCTTCTTTTGACTAAATTCGCCCGGCAGGTCAAGGTTTTTCACCGCCGCGATCAATTCCGTGCGGAAAAAATCCTTCAAGACCGGACAAAGACGCATAAGAAAATCGATATAGTCTGGGATACCGTTATCGAGGAAATCAAGGGACACAATATCCTCGAAAATTTAAGTGTCAAAAATGTAAAGACTGGTGCTGTCTCCGAGGTTAAAATCGATGGACTCTTCGTTTCCATCGGAACAATCCCCAACTCGGAATTTGTGAAGGACCTTGTTGACCGGAATGAGTGGGGTGAGATCGTGGTGGGGAAGAAAATGACAACATCGCAGCCCGGAATTTATGCCGTCGGTGATGTTTCGGATGCTTGCCCCCAGCAGGTGGCGACAGCAGTGGGGACGGGTGTGGCCGCGGCCATAGCCGTCGATGAATACCTGCAAGGCCTCGGTTGAGGCGGAGTTATTGTAAGCGGAGAAGCCTTCCCATTTCCGTGAAACGCTGCGTTTGAATACTAGAGGGAGCTCGTCACAGTACGTTTTCGTCGAAGACCCCCCCACCAACCACCATGCGACTCAAACGTACTGTGACTCGCTCTGGCTTGTAGACTACGGATATGGCGGCACACTCAGAGGACAACTCGGCTTCCATCTCTTTCGTATACTTCGATCATGGGAAAGAAGATGCACGCGTGTGCCCCCGGCCGACTAACCGCAAGCTGAGGATGTATTCGTCTTCGTCATAATGCTGAAGCGGGTGACAGCGGGCCGGCTTCCGAAGAGCGCTATTCGTCTTTGTAGAAAACGTACTTTGGGCTCCCGGTGACATCGATCCTGTTTTCCGTGATGTCAATCCCTTCGCCATTCCGGCTGAGAACCCTGATAACTCGCTGGGAGAAATCCAGCGTAAATCCCTGTCCGGCTGTCCAGCACACGGCCAGATTCTCTCCTTCTTTGGTAAACACGAAGATTTCCGCCTGGGGATGGGGGATCTTAGATGCAAAGGTTCGTCCGTCCAGGAGGCCGACTAGGGTCTTGAATGCAAAGAAACTCGGCCTTTTTCGCCACCCGTTCCCTCGATTGTCGATGAGACCATAGCCCGGAGCTATGAGCTGCCACCAATAGAGTCTCTCAACAAACCCGCTGGCCGAAGTCAACACACAATACCGCACCAGAAAGTCAGCCTGCTCCTCTTCCGTCACGTTGGGTTTGCCTGAAGCCGGAGAATATTTTCCCGTACCCTCTAGAGGCCAGTTGAACTCTGTAATCCATAGGTCACGGCTTTCTCTGGAACACACATCCACAACCGCTTTCAACAGAGCGATTTTAGCGGCCGTATTCCAGCCGAACTGTTTGTTTTCGGGGGCGCCGACGCGGTCCACATACAGGAGCGAGCTCACCTTATCAAAGGGAATCTCCCGCAAAACCGGAGGATAGAGATGGAATTCGAAATCGATCACAGCCGGTCCGACCAACTTTACGCCATGCTTTTGCCCGAGCATACAGGCCGGACGGGCCAGTTTGAGGTATTCCTTGTAGTCCCACACCCCCCACTTTGTCCTGTTCCAGGCATGCCCGATTTCGAAAAATGAGCACTTTTCCTTGAACCTTCCGAAGACATCGTCGATGAAGGCCTCCCATCGGGAAGGATTCAGGACATCATCCCGCCGCTGAAGCAGAGCAAGCGTGAGATCGATACGGTTATGGTGGAGAAGATCGATAAATTCACCGAAAAAGGGGAGTCTGTTTTCTTCCCAGGAGGGGATTCTGACCAGGGCATGGTGAATTCCCGTCTTCAAAAGGCCCTCGAGCACCTCCTCGTTACGCCCCTCAATAGGAGATACGGAAAGGCCGAAAGGATGATCCATGTCGACCGGTTCCTGGAACATGCGCTTCCGGTACTTCCGGAATCGCGAAACTCCGGGAATGAGCTTGCGCATATTGGCAAAAAAGAGGCTGAAATAACTTCCTGTATAACGGAAATGCTGCCGAAACCGCTCCGTCCGAGAGGCGACGTTGTGGGGTTGATCCGCAAACGGATTCCATTCAAACGTCTTTCGCATCTTACTGAATCTTCAATTTCCGGACAATTGTCTTCAATTTGAGAGCTCTCTTGAAAGCGACAAATCCCGTATAGCCGGATTTGCTCATCCTGTACCACAACCACTGCCATCCACCGGCGCGGGGAGACCGAAGATACCAGGCTAAAAAAGAACGCCGAAACTCTCGGGGGAGTCCCAGGCGGATGACATTTTTGATTCCTCGGACCGGTCCGATCTTTCTCTTTAAACGGATCCTGTTGGTGTCGAGGAGAAAAAACCGGTACCTTCCATCTCCGTCCTTTTTCACAAGAATGTTTCCATCCGACAGGTCCCTGTGCAGGATTCCCAACCAACGGCACTGCGAAAGATAGGCTGCCAGCTCACGGACAAGCGGCTCGAGTGCATCCGGAGGAAGCTCCCGAAACAAAAAACGGATTTCCCGGGCACCGGAGATATGCTCCGCGAGAAAAAAGCTCTGCTGCAAAAAAACAGGTCCTCTTTTTTCAAGATAGGCAACCGGACGGGCTGTCTCCAGACCGGCACCATGGAGAGCCGTGCTTCCCAGCCAGGCCTTTCGGGCCTTGGATTTTTGGAAACCGCTTTTCAGCTTGTCCAGGCCTCGAGTACGAAACTCCTTGATCACAACATCCAGAGTACCGCCGTCGCCCAGAGAAACACGGATCATCCCCACTCTGTTCCTGGATTCCTCCAGTATTTTGCAGGCAGGATCTTGCAGCAGAGCAGAACAATCCTTGATCGCATCCAGAAAGGATGGGGTATGATAATCCGGAAGAATTCGTCCCTGAAAGGGGGCAAGCTCCAGTGCGGAACCCTGCACGGCCGTCAATTGTTCCTCATCGCCCATATCTCATTCCGAATCTCACAGTCAAGATTGGAGTCAACTGCTCCTGCTAAAAATATCATCTGTCTTTCGCCCCTGTCAATTAGATTGACTGCCCGACGATGAATAATATAAGATGACGGCAGGAGAACATCATGGCCATTGACCCACGGCTTCTCGAGATTTTGGCTTGTCCTGTATGCAAGGGAGATATAAAACTCACCTTGGATGAGCAGGGCCTCAAGTGCATCGAATGCGCCCGTGTCTATCCCATAGAGGACGACATCCCAGTCATGCTCGGTGATGAGGCAACCATTGAACCTGAGAGAGAGATCAAAGATTGATCCGGCTGCAATCCAAAAGATTCTCTTGATTCGGTTGAGGCGGATCGGGGATGTCGTCATGACTACTCCCGCCGTTACACTTCTTCGACAAAGATTCCCGAAAGCGGAAATCACTTACATCGTCGATGAGCCTTACAGGGATCTTGTCGAGGGGCATCCCTCATTGGACAGAGTCATCATTCTCCCCCGAAAAATGAGGGTCAAGGATTTTTTTCGCCACATACGCCGCATACGGAAATCTCGTTACGATGTGCTCGTTGACTTCCATGGAGGCCCCAGGGCATCCCTCCTATCCCTCTTCTCCAGAGCAAAGCGGAAACTCGGTTACCGGATCAAATACAAGCATTTCATCTACGACATAACCGTTCCCCGCGAACCACAAGAAGGATTCATGCACAGTGTGGAAAGTCACATCAGTTTGATCAAGGCGATGGGTGTCTCATCGGATTCTCTGCCTTCGATGAGTCTTCCGCCGGTTAAGAAGCCGGAAGTCGATAAAATCCGGGCGATCCTGATCGAAAACCGGTGTGAGGGACACCAAATCGTCGCCCTTCACATCGGTGCGGGCAATCGATTTAGGGATTGGGGTACGGAAAAAATCGCTGCTCTGACAAACCTTCTATCGCAACTTTCCAAGGTTAAAATCGTCTTGATCGGCTCTCAAGAAGACCGGAGGGGCGAAGAGGAAATCTTCAAGAGAAGCAAAGCTTCGCTGGTATCATTGGTCAACAGGCTCAACCTGAGAGAATTGAAGGAGTTGATATCCGTTTCCAGCCTTTTTGTAGGACCGGACAGCGGACCGATGCACATCGCCGCCACCACGAAAACACCAGTCGTCGCCATTTTCGGGCCGACCCTCGCCGAACATTTCGGCCCCTGGATGGCGAAGGCAACCGTCATCGCAAAGGATTTGGACTGCCGCCCATGCCGGCAGAGACACTGTATATATGAAGACTTTCGGTGCCTGATGAGCATCACCCCGGAAGAGGTCTACCGGGCCTGCCTTCCCTTCCTCACGGCAACATGAATTCGTAAGCGTGCCAGCAATCTCAATCCCGAATACGGAAAGGGAAACCCCGGCAATGGTTTTCAATGCAGCAGAGAAGATCCGGGACGAATAGGCCCGTGACTTCATTCCGTTCAGCGGATAAGCGTATTGAAGAGCAGCTTGAACGTACCGTGCGTCTGGCACCGAAGCTGTGTTCGGAACCCAATGAGAACAACCTGTCCTTTTCCGTATCGGGCTGAGACCATGGCGGCCTTTTTTGACAGATGATTTTCGCCTATGAGCCAGCCGCTTTGCAGAATGTCCTTATCCCTATAGCGGGCAACCGTCTCATACCTTTCATTGTGATGCCCGGGTATGATCTCGAATGCCGGGCTGGACCAGAAAAGCACGAGCCCTTCGGAGGGCATCCCATAGGCCAGGGGGTGGTTGTTGTCGAAGTTTACTTTCAGTGTCGAGCCCGGACAGAAGAATTCCTTGGAAGCGATTTCGTTTACGGCATTGCGGACGTTCAACTCGAGCTTCTCGACGGCAAAGAGACACGCCTCTCCCAATGTTACCAGCGTTCCTCCCTTCTCCACGAACATCTTCAACGCAGCTACTCCTTCGTTGCCGATTCCGCTCCGGTATTCGGGCGGTATCTCGGATATGTAACGGCGATAGAACTCGGGAATTTCTCCGATGATCAGACCCGTGGCATCATCCGGCAGGATGATGAGGTCATATTTGGTATTGAGGCCTCCCTTCTTGATTTCCGCATCCATGAGTGTCGTGTAGGGAAAGCCGAATTGTTCGAGAAGAAACCGGGTCCAACCCTCATCCATGTTGCCGCCCCAGTACCGTTGATACATAGCCGTACGCAGCCGCTTTGCGGTATGGGTTCCCTCCTTGACTTCGTTTTGGAGGGCTGTGAAGTCGATCCCCGTCTGCCGGGCGATCTCGGCAAGCAAGGCCTCCGAGCCGCCGGCAGCAATGAAATCTCCGGTCCGCATTCCTTGCCCTGATTTATCGACTCTCCGAACGGCCACACCTTTGTCGAGCAGAAGGTTCACAGCCTTGAAGCTGTCGTTCAACCTGCCGTCAAGCAGGTATTGGGAGCTCGCTGCCGCAACTTTTCCCGAGACCGGCACCTTGCCGGCGAGAATCGCAAAGTCACCTTCGGCCGCTTCGTCGATCGGATCGACGCGAATGCCCATGAATTCATGCATGGTGTGTGTTGCCAGGTCATAAGGCCGGATGGGAGATCCGTCTTTGTCCCTGGTCCAGGCGTTATCGATATAGAGTGTTCGACCGAGCAGATTCCGGATCAAACCCATTTTAGGCTGTGCTGTTGAGATGACAAAAGAGCCTTCCGGATAGGTCATGCCGTGGGAGGTGAAGGACTTGCGTGCCTGTCGGATCTCTATTCCGGACAACAGCAATGTATTGACCATCTTGATGGCGGTCAACGGGTCATGTTGTACTGCCGGGATGACGTAAGCTGCTGGCTTGCTCTGCGCTCCCCTCTCCGTTTGTCTTTTGGCTTTCAGGTAGGCGTTCCACAGCACTGTTTCTTTATTCCTGGCCGCCAGGTCAAGCAGAGCCCAGGCCGCAATTTTCTTTTGCTCGACGATGTCACGCAGCTTCCACCATCCCCCCGTCCAGGGATTGGGGAAGGTAGTCTGTGCCTCGTAGTCGGGAAACTGCAAGGAATCGCCTTCAAGCTGATCGGGGTGAATATAGATGGGAGTCGCCAGTTTGGCACTGGCCGACTCGGTGAGCATTCCCGCGATGTTGTGGAAGGGGGTGATCCAGTGCCATCCAAAATGGCCCCACCCCGAGAACTGGGCGGCATTGAGTATACCCGCTTTCCCAGCCTCTTCCAGCTTGTAGGCGATGTGCGCCCCGTACCAGCTGTGCTCTCTCCAGATCAGAGGATCGGCGTAAGGTCGTATGGGCTCACAGTAGGGGGGGACATAGAACCGAGCACCGTAGCTACCCATATGGTGGTGATCGATGTAAGCCTGGGGAAGCCAGTCCCGGAACAGAATCTTGGCTGCATACACGGATTCGATCATGTTGAGGTGATCCGCATCTCGGTTGTTGTCGTGACCGACATACTTGTGATACAGCCAAGGCAGGCCGGCTCCTTCGTATTCCGTCCCCAAGGTCTTTCCGTACCAGTCGGTGACCATGATCTGGCCGTCAGGATTGAAGCAGGGAATGAGGAGGAAGATCACGTTGTCCAGGATCCGCAGCGTCTCTGAATCTTCCCGGCTTAAAAGGTCATAGGTCAGTTCCGGAGCCATCTGTGTGCCCCCGATCTCGGTAGCGTGAAGGCTCATGGACTGACAGATGACCGCTTTGCCCTCTTCCACCAGACCTTTTATCTTCGATTCGGCGATCCCCCGCGGATCGCTGATTTTGGCGTTCACTTCCCGTAACCTGTCCAGGTTCGCCAGGTTCTCGGGAGAAGAGATGATGACCAACAAAAAGGGATTGCCCATGGTCGACGGTCCCATATCGACGACCTCGATCTTAGCGCTCTTCTCCGCCAGCAGATTGTAGTAATCCACGATTTTGTCCCAGCGCGCAATGTTTCTGTCGCTTCCCATCCGGAATCCAAAGAATTCCTCCGGAGAGGGGACTTTCTCCTGTGTCCCGGCAAGCGCAGCCTTCCCTCCAGGGCTGACAGCCATCAGTACAAGTAGAATACAGACCGTACAACGCAATGTGGCCTTTTGCTTCATTGAAATCCTCCTTGACTTACGTTTGAAAAATCGAATCCGGGATCTGAACCCGACTCCGGGATGGGAATTTCCTCAATGATTTATCTCCTCACTATTATTTCTGATTCGACATCCATTTCAAGTAAAATTTTCAAATCGGACGAGACCGCTTGCGGTTTACGCAAGACCGGCCTCACGAAACCGCAACAAAAGGAATCTGATGGAATGGAAGAAGCGAATTCGAAGGTTATGATACAATCCAACCCGGCCTTGGCAACGGAGAGGCATAAGGCGTTCTACTGGAGGTCATGTCCTCCGGTTGCCGAAACCGAGCTTAAACCTGTTGATCAGGGATATCTTTCCGCCCTTCCGGCTGATCGTCATAGGATAGACCCGCTTCTTGGCATGGTCCCGCTGGAAGACGGACAGCCGAAAGAAAATCACGGAAAGAAGCACTCCCGAAAAAAGCCTGCGGAATAAGGAGCTTTCCGAATTCTGTTTTGCGACGAACCTGAGCCAACGGTGCAGGATGCTCCTCCAGGAATAAAAATATTCATTGATTCTGCGGAATGCCGTGAACACTTCCTGAGATGTAACATGTTTCGGCTCGAAGACCAAATGATCGCCTTCGTAGTGGGAGAGGTCCTTATCATTGATGCGGTCTTGGGATTCCATTTCTTTGTGGAAAGGAGTGCCCGGAATGGGGATGGCAATGGAGAGAAGGATCGAGCTCGGATCGATTTCATCGAGTTTTTCGGGCAGGCTTTCGTAATAAGCAGGCGTATCTTCCTCGAGTGCAAGCATCATTCCGGTAAAGGTCAGGATGCCCCGCTCCTTCAGCTTCTCAAACAACTCCTTGTACTCATCGACCTTGTTCTGTTTCTTATGAACAGCGGAAAGACTCGGTTCGTTCAACGACTCCAATCCGATAAAGGCCATCCCGCACCGTGCCTGTACGAGCAGCTCCAGAAACGTTTCATCGTGGAGGCAATCAAAACTGAACTGGGCACCAAGACCCCAAAGATTGAGCTTGGCAATTTCCTTGAGCAGCTCCTTGGCATAGCCCAGGTCACCGCCCAGGTTGTTATCCAACAGCATAGCCATTTTTCGCTTGTGAAAGGGCAGCTTTTCGGTGGCAGTCAAATCGCGGATGACATCTCCGATCGGCCTCATCCGGTACGGTTTTTTCTCGATGGTGAGCTGGCAGAAGCTGCAGCTGTATTTGCAGCCCCGGGTCGCCTCGGTAACAACGGGAACCGCAAACTCGGGCTCAACAAGATCGTAACGGGGAGGAGGGATGTTGTCCAAGCAGGGGGCAAAGGGAGCCTCATAGACTTTTTTCAACTTTCTCCTCACCATGTCTTCCACGACCCGATCCCAGACTTTTTCCGCTTCACCGACAACGGTGGCATCCATAAAAGGGATGACCTGCTCCGGAAACGTGGAGGCATACTTACCACCGGCCACCACGACTTTTCCACGCTTGCGGAATTTTGCAGCCACTTCACGGGCATGGGGGGTACAGTAGTCCATGAAACTGAGAGCGATAAAATCCGCGTCCGTCTCATAATCGATGGGACGGACCATCTCATGGCAAAGTTCGACATCGACGCTATCCGGAGTCAGTCCCGCCAGAAGAGCTCCGGAGAGGGGAGGGGCCGGAGAACGGGCGAAATACGCCTGCTTCTCCCCTAAATTTTGGAAAAGGACGATGATTTTCAATTTTGGTTTTCTCATTACGATCCTCCCTGTTTTCTCTCAATTTTCGGGCAAGCCCTTTCATCGCGCTTGCGACCATGCCGGGGAATAAGCCTTGAGTCCAGGTCAATGCTTTTCCCTCCAGGGAAAGAACAAGCTCTTTTTTCCCTTCTTCGACGGCTCTGACAAGCGCTCTGGCCACTTTAGCCGGAGAGGTGTAGGGCCCCGGAGGTCGCAGTCCGCCGCCGACCCTCTTTTCCTGCTTAAAGAATTCCGTCTCCGTGTAGCCGGGATAGACGACCAAAACGGAAATTCCTTTTTCGGCGACCTCGGAGCGAAGGCTTTGACTCACGGCGGCAAGGGCCGCCTTGCTGGCACCGTAGGCTCCGAGGTAGGGCACACCGTGCTTGGCCGCCACAGACGCGATATTCACGATGAGTCCCCGGCCTCTCTCCTCCATGAAAGGGAGAAATCCCAACATGCAGTGAAGAGCTCCGAACAAGTTGACATCCAGGACACGTTGAAAATCGGATACGGATGTCCTCTCCGTTTCTCCGTAAAGACCGGTACCGGCATTGTTGACCAGAATGTCGATGAAGCCCAAGCGGTGTCTGTAGTCTTGAATGAGCTGCAAAACACTCTCTCTGTCCGACACATCGCAGCGGACGGCCGCAGGTGGAGGCGTCTGAGGGAAGAGTCTGGAAATATCCTGCGCAACCTCATGAAGCCGATCGATCCTCCTGGCCGCCAAAGTCAAGACTGCGCCCTTTGAAGCAAATTCAAACGCAAGAGCCTTCCCGATTCCTGAGGAAGCGCCCGTTATCAAGACTCTTTTTCCTTTGATTTCCATTTGTTAGCTCCTCTCCGTCAGACCGGGGGATCTCCCCGAAGCGCTCCGTTTTTCCAGATAATCCGGACGAGAAATAAGCCGAAGCCCAAGCAGACAACATTGATACCAATGTTCAAAACGGTTTCCTCAGCGCCCAGCCGGTAGATTCCCTGCTTGACGTTAAACGAAACATCCAAAATCCCGAGAAAGATGAGCATGGCCCCTCCCATGAGTGAGAGCAGATAACCGTAATAACGTCTCTTCAACAAACCGATTCCACCGAAAACCAAGATGCCCGTCAGATATAGGTCGGCAAGGGGAAACGCCGATTCGAAGGCGAGATAAATTTCTTTCAGATGAGAATCCTGGATGTTGACCATATCCGTCAAAAAGAACGCCGTCCAGAAAGCTATGATGCCGCAGGCGACGCCCAACTGCATAATGGCAGCTGCGGGTATAATCCTCGCGAATCCGAACCTGACACCGCCCGCTCTCCTAAAAGTCCTATACGCCATCACAGTGTAGAGTGACAGAGCCATTTTCTTTCTCCTCTCTCTTTTTTTTCATAGTCTTGATTCCCATCTTTCTCAAAATGGGGAAAAGGGCGAAGAAAATCCCGGGAAATCCCATCCCCACCCTGGAAAAGTTACCCATAGCGCCGGGGATGAGGATTTCCGGCGTATCCTTGAAGACCGCCTTGAGCACTCCCCGGGCCACGCGTTCCGGTTTCATGGGAGAGCTGACGAAAGAAAGTACGGCCTCATCATGGAGCAGCTCATATGCCAGCTGCGTCGTGTCCACGGAATCGGGACATACAACCGTAATACTCACAGGGGAGTCGAGCAGTTCCCCGTAAAGTGAAAGGGAATATCCCCGGATGGCGAACTTGGTGGCACAGTAGACGGCTTCACCCGGCATGGGAACGATCCCGCCCAGAGAAGCGATGTTGATGATTTTGCCCCGGTTCTGCTTTTTCATCAAGCGAAGTGCCGTTTGACACCCCAGGACGGTTCCCATCAGATTGACCGAGATCTGTCTCAACACTTGATCGAATGAGAGTTTCTCGGCCGGGCCAGGCTGGACGACCCCGGCGTTATTAATCAGGATATCGAGACGTCCGAATTCCTTCAGGACTGCGTCCAATAAAGAATCCCATGAACGGGGATCCGTAACATCATGCCTGACTAAAAGATTTGCGGCCTCAGGCGGGCAGAAGAGGCGGCTCTGCCTCTCGAGCTCGGCCATCCCAATATCCGTCAAAACCAAGGAAGCGCCGCTCCGGGCAAAAATTCGCGTCAAGGCCTGACCGATACCGCCGGCCGCACCTGTAACAATCACAACTTTATCTTTGAGCATGTATCGGCTTCGTTTCATGATACTCACCCCTCCGGCCATCCGAACCCTGAATTCAGAGACATTCGAATCAGACGATCTATATAATCATTGGGATCGGATCCGGCTTGATCCGACAGGTTTCTGATCGCCGCCGTATCCAAAGGAATAACCCCGTTGCAAGTTTTTATACAAACACCATTTCCGTCGCAGACTTCCCCCAGAAAAATAGGATTCCAATCGTTTTTGCGGGCCTCAGCGAGAAAGGCTTTATCCTTTTGAGGACTGACGGCAAATACAAGTTCGAATTCGCCGTGCACTCCGGCCAATGCCAGCCACGGAGGGAGTTTCTGGGAACGACAAAAGGCATAAACATCGGTATGAAGAATTTTTGACCATTCATCGGTCAGCACAAAGCGGTAGCCGTTGAGTCGCATGAGCGTGTCCACGGTATGGAGCACACCGTCGCTCGTATCCATACAGCAGTGTGCGAAATTCCTGATGATCCTTCCCTCCTTGAGCCGAGCCAGGGGTGTGTAGGCAGAACCTGGAAAAGCAATTTTCATCCCTGAAAATTTCCAAAAAGCAAAGGCGTTCCCCAGCCCGGCGGGATAGGTGAGATAAAGCCTGTCGCCGGCCTCTGCACCCTTACGGGTTACAACCGAGGTCTTTGGGACAAACCCTGCAGCGCAGCCGGAAACAAAAAACGATTCCCCCTCATTTGTGTCGCCACCCAATACATAGGTTTTGCACTTTTGACAGGCATCCCTGACGCCTCGTGCCATTTCAGATAGGAGGGAGCTGTTTTCCTTGGCATAGGAAACCGATATGAGCAGTCCCAAAGGGTCGGCTCCCACAGCCGCAAGGTCCGAAAAATTGACCATAGCCAGCATCCAGCCGATCAAATAGGGATCGGCATACAGCCCGCTGGAGACTTCTTCGACAAGAGCATCCGTAGTGAGTGCCAGCAAATAGGGATGACCATCACCCAGGCTGACAAGTTCGGCATCGGCCTCATGAATCGCATTGATTTTGTGTGGAGCATGAGGAAAGCCCCCGGCGATGCTCCTGATTCGCTCGATTTCCAGAATTTCATCCATCATGCGCATACCCTCAATTCATTTCTGAGCAGCTTGATCCTGATCCTTCCGGCCAGAGTCACTTCCCCATCCATCTCCAGAGCCAAGGGGCTTGCGGGAAAGAGTTCAACCTCATGTGCCCGCCAAATGCGCGTCTGGGGCAGCCCGACGAACTTCCCCTTGGCCAGGGAGAGCAATGTCTTCACACGCCGGGGAATGCCCATGGCCTCACAGAGAGCCACGCCCATGAAATTACTCTGGGGCGTGATCTTCATATCGTAGCAAAAATTTCCGCTTACGTTCGGGTTGATAAAGGCGCTCAGGCTCGTGATTTGTGTCTCCATGCTCTCCCCGTTCACGACAATTTGCGCGGGAACATTTTTGGCCTTAAAAAGAGTCTGCAGAGCGGCATACCAAATTGCCCCATCCACCCACCTGGATTTGAGGCGGTTGACAATTTTGTCACTGGAATTGAAGAATAAATTGGCTTGTGCCACCAGGCCCACGCTGCAATTGACGATAAAATACTTTCGCTTCCAAACACAATCTCTGTCTTGGTACTCGATCAATCCCACATTATGCGGAGCTGCCTTCCTGCTGTTCAGCCTGACCGGGGGTTTGCCATGAGTATGGCTGCTCTCAGCGAACGACTTGTGGAAGTCGTTACTGGAACCGAGGCCGATGGCCCCCAAAATCATTTCCTCCCGGCCGCTTCTGCTTTCCCTGAAGGCCATCATCTGATTGAGAAGGAAATTCACTGTTCCATCCCCTCCTGCAGCTATGAAAAACCGCTCGCCTCGATCGATTTCCCGCTGAAAAACATGATGAAATTCATCGAAGCAATCAATAAGGGAGTAATCACGGCCTAGATATTCATTTTCCAGTCCGGCCTTCAGTTCGCCCCATTTGCGAAGGCCCGTCTTTCCATTGGCGTAGGTGTTCAAAAGAATAATCATGGTTCTATACCTGAGTTTTTTCTGGGCGGCACCGCAGGGCCGCCTCGAAAAACAGATAAAATGCGGCTGCAAAGACTATCCATAGTTTTCCCTGGGCAATGACTACGGCCAGTGAATAAAGGATAAAAGTCCGAACAACGCATGCTATCGGGCCGTAGGCCAGCCTCTCATCGCGGATGCGGTGGATTTTGACTTGAGCCAGCACACTGACCGTACAGGCGGTTATGAGTACTGCGAGCGCGATTCTGTTCCGAGCTCCTAATGAGAAAAGAGCGAGCCCCGTAAAAAGGGCAGCAGCCAGAGCCAGGGCATCGCTGTAAAAGGCCGTGGCCTTCCAACCGAACACAACGGGGAAGGTCCGGTAACCGGTACGCCGGTCCGCAGAGATATCCTTCAGATACCCCATGACCACGAAGTTGCCATAACCGAAGTGGACGGCCAGGACTGCCGAGATAAATGCCAGCGATTGCGAATCTCCCAGGGGAAAAGCCTGCTTCAACTGGAATCCGGGGTCCACCATCCTCCCTATAACCGGCAGCAGAGCCACGATCCAAGAGTTCCAGAAAGGCCCGCCCCACCATTTCTTTTTAAAGATTGTGTAGCTCATAAGGCCGAGGACGGCCGTGCCTCCGACTGCCAGGATGAGGGGATTCATGAAAGCCAATACCCCGATACCGAGAAAGAGCCCGGAAAGACTCACCGCAAGAACCTGCTTTCTGGCGACAATTCCTCTTACAAGAGGACGATAAGGAGAGGAAATGGCATCCGTATCCGTCTGGAAGCAATCCGTCAAAGCCTGTCCCAGGCCGTAGGATAAAAGCAACGGAGGAAAGGCAAGAAGGAATTGCGCCGGACGAAGAGATGGAACGAACGATAGGCCGACGAGACCTGCAGCTCCCGAGACGAAGATGAGGTAGGGTCTCATGGTGAGCCAGAAGGCCTTCCAGAAGGATGCGCGCATAATACCAACGAAAGCACTATGAGTCGGGGCATTGAAGCGCTGGATAGGGCCTGTAGAGGAGTGCTGCGAGCCGAGTTCCCCTTCCGCCTTGAATCTCATTCTAAATCCATGCATGGCTTTCCTCGCATCTCATTCTCTTCATGGATAATCTAAGCTTTCCCGGGAAGCGAGTTGTCAGGGCGATGTCAAGACTTTGTTAAAAGTTTGTTAAAAAGGCTTACCTGAATACGTAGAAGCATTTCTGTTTCCGAAATGATCTCAAATTACAGGGCAAGAGCGGGTGCGCGTCATCGTATATTTTTGTCGAAGACCTTCCCACCAACCACCATGCGACTCAAACAAACGATGACTC
>JAFGNQ010000125.1 GCA_016926925.1 Candidatus Aminicenantota bacterium | reverse complement strand
TTTTCAGCAGTGACGCCGTTTTTTATGAACAATTCAGACACCTGGATTGTTCACGAGTCGAGGTTGCTGCAAAGGCAAGGCAGCAGCCCATGAAGCTGTAGTGGGCCTACCGCGAATGGGCTGCAACGATGGCTTTGTAGCAAGATCGGCTCGCCCGAAGGGTAAAAACCACTGACAATAAGATTTCTTTCTCTTGAAAAAAGAGTGTCAGTGGTTTTTATGAACAATCCAGATCAGCGGAAGATGGCTGATTCTCGCCCATATATCTTCGAACAAACATAAATGCTTATCGCAGCCAACAAAATCAGCGAAAGATACACCGCTACCAGTTGAGGTGTGGTGATGGATTCGGCAATGATGGCTTTGGTCGCCAGCGAGACGTTGAGAATGGGGATGAGGGCGGTCAGCATAGTCAATTTCACGCCCGGCAACAAACCCATGAACGCGGGGATGATAACAACGAACATCATCGGACTGAGGATGCTTTGAGCCTCTTTGTATGACCTGGCGAAAATGGAGAGCGAGAGAAGAAGGGCAGCAAAAAATATGGTAAGAGGAATCAGCAGGGAGAGCAGAACCAGGATGGATTTCACCTCGAGTATGGACATGACCGTATCCAGCAGCTCCGGAGGAATATCGGCCATCCGCCTGATACCGATGTACATTCCCAACATAGCCACCAGCGCGGAGGTGATTCCGGCCAGCATGACCACACCCAACTTTCCTATCAGTATCTGGAACCGGTCAACCGGAGATGTGAGAAGCGTTTCCAGCGTCCCTCTCTCCTTCTCCCCCGCTGCCAAATCGATGGCCGGATACATGCTCCCCATGAAACAAAAAATAATAAAAAGGTAAGGCAGGAACCCGCCCACGGCTACCGCTATTTGCTCTTTCGCCGTAGCCAGGTTCTGCTCGTTTATCTTCAAGGTCTTGATGATGGAGGCATCCAGATCCATCTCCCGGAAACGCTTTTCCCGCAATTTATCTTCAAACTCGGAAAGGAGCTTCAGCACGCGCGTTTTTTCAATCTCCTTTTCCTCCGTAATCTTCATATAGAGCTTGATGCTTCCCTGAGAGAGCTCTTCCACTTTTTTATCAAATTCCCTATCAAAAACAATGAGGGCATCCAGCTTGTCTTCCCTGACAAGTGTCATTCCCTGGTCCTCACCAATGTTTTCTTGAATGTTGAGATTCTTTCCGGCGAGCAATTCCTGGCGGAACTCCGGTGCATTCCCTTGGGCGATAAGCCCGATCTGTAGTGTTTTTTCCTGGGCTTTTTTTGCCTGTGTCAGGATCATTCCCGAGGCGATACTGATTAAAACAGGAAACACCAGAAGCGGGACGGCGATCATAAAGATGATCGAACGTTTATCCCGGAGAGTATCCTTGAGTTCCTTCTTGAAAACGATGGTGGCTTTGTTCATGGCTGCACCTCCTGAACGAGACGGATAAATTCTTCCTCCAGCGATTCCTTCTTCATGTGACTCTGGAAATCCTTGTAAGTGCCGTTGAAAAGCAGTTTCCCCTTGTGGATGAGGGCCATGTCATCGCTGAGTAAGCTCACCTCTCCCATGATATGGGTCGAGAAAATCACGGTTTTCCCATCATCTCTGCACATATGTATCAACTCTATGATATTCTTGGCCGTGATCACATCGAGGCCTACGGTGGGCTCATCGAACACAACAACTTCGGGATCGTGGATGATGGTGCGCGCGATGGATACCTTCTGGCGCATTCCGGAAGAGAGTTTGCTTATGCGCCAGTTAGCAAAACCGTGCATATCCAACAGGGTGAACAATTCATTCTTGCGTTTCTCATATTTCGACCGGTCCAAACCTTGAAGGTCCGCATAGTATCTGACCAATTCCTCGGCGGTCAACCGTTCATAAAGCCGTGTCGTTCCTGTGAGAAATCCCAGTCTGCTTTTCACCTCGCGGGGCTGTTTGACTGTGTCGAAGCCGCAGACCGTGACCGAGCCTTTGGTAGGCTTCAGCAGAGTCGCGACAATCCTGAGAGTGGTTGTTTTCCCTGCCCCATTGGGTCCGATCAACGAAAAAATGCGGCCAGGGCGGCAAATAAAATGGATTCCGGCCACAGCATTCACCATGTCGCTTTTCGGCTGGGATGCTTTTTCTTTTTTCTGCTGCCGGCTGAGTTTAAATGTTTTCCAGAGATCATTGACTTCAATCATCGCTTTTGCCTTCTCCTATATTCATTTGTTATCCCTTACAAAGCTGGTTGCTGAATCAGCCTCTATTATTCATGGACTGATCGGGATTTGACCAATCTCGAACAGATATCCGAATTTCACGAGCCTTCCCGGAATGTCAATAAAAGTACCCTTCTTCATACCCATTTTATTCATAGCAGTAATGAAATGGTAGTTTCTCTTTTAACCTGGACTATTCATGGCGAATTCAAATTTACAGTCTTATACCATCAGCCACAAGCTCCTGTCAAAACTTAATACGGAATTTCAGGAACGGGGTTTGATTCGGGGCGGAGGGATCATCAACGAAAACGAACCGTGACGAACTCGTACTCTCGCCTTATGATTTGAGATCATAACAGAAACGAAGGTGCTTTCGAACGGGACGGTTGGGCAATAGGACTTGAAGTCCCACAACTCTTGTGATAATAGTATGGATTCAGATCAATGGCCATACATGTGCGCGCGTAAAATCACTTTGGAGGCTCAAGGATGACAGTGAATATTCAGGCTGAAAAAGCAGAAGGCAAACTTGGTGTACTCCTCCCCGGGCTGGGAGCCGTAGCCACCACCTTCATTGCCGGAGTAAACGCCATCAAAATGGGAATTGCGAAGCCTTTTGGTTCACTTACTCAGATGGGAACTATCCGGTTGGGAAAAAGAACGGAAAAGCGGATTCCGCTGATCAAGGATTTCGTGGAATTGGCAGGATTGAATGATCTGGTTTTCGGCGGTTGGGACATTTTCACGGACAACGTCTATCAGTCCGCCTTGAATGCCGGGGTTCTCGACAAAGAGCTCCTGGAGGATATCCGGGAAGATATCGAGGGTATCCAGCCCTGGAAAGCCGTCTTCGACCAGAACTATGTCAAGAAACTTCACGGAGAACATATCAAGAAAGCCGGCACAAAATACGACCTGGCACAGATGCTCATGGATGACATCCGAAATTTCAAAGAGAAGCAGAAGCTCAGCCGCCTGGTTACCGTGTGGTGCGCCAGTACGGAAATATTCATGAAAAAAGATCCCGTACACCAGACTCTCGAATCCTTCGAGAAAGCCATGAAAGAGAATCATCCGGCCATCGCCCCGAGCATGATCTATGCCTATGCCTCCATCTCTTCGGGAGTTCCCTTCGCCAACGGGGCTCCGAACCTGACGGTAGACATTCCGGCGCTCGTTGAATTTGCCAAGCAAAAGGAAGTCCCGATTGCGGGGAAGGACTTTAAAACGGGTCAAACACTGATGAAGACCATTCTCGCCCCGGGCTTCAAAGCACGCCTCCTGGGACTGAACGGCTGGTTCTCGACAAACATCCTCGGTAACCGGGACGGCGAAGTTCTGGACGATCCCGAATCCTTCAAAACAAAGGAAGAGAGCAAACTGGGAGTACTCGAATACATTCTTCAGCCTAAAGTTTACCCCGAGCTCTATAAAAATTTATACCATAAAGTTCGGATCAACTACTACCCGCCCCGCGGAGATAACAAAGAAGGCTGGGACAACATCGACATCTTCGGTTGGCTGGGTTACCCCATGCAGATCAAGATCGATTTCCTGTGCCGGGACAGTATACTGGCCGCTCCCATTGTCCTCGATCTGGCGTTGTTTATGGACCTGGCCCAACGGTGCAAAATGAAGGGCATTCAGGAATGGCTCTCCTTCTACTTCAAGAGCCCGATGTGCGCTCCCGAGCTCTACCCGGAACACGATCTATTCATCCAGCTCATGAAATTGAAGAACACATTGCGCTACATTAAAGGGGAAGAGCTCATCACCCACCTGGGCCTCGAATACTACGACTGACCTAAGTTATTCATAAAAACCACTGACTCTTATTATCAAAACACTGAAATCTTAATGTCAGTGGCTTTTACCTCTCAGGTGAGCCGATCATACTACAAAGCTTTCGTTGCAAGCCCACTCGCGGTAGTCCACTACAGCTTCGTGGTCCGATTCCTCGCCTTTGCAGTAACCTCGACTCGTGAATAACCCAGGCGCCTGAATTATTCCTAAAAACCGCCTGTCCCTTTTTTATTGGATGATGTGCGGGATGCCGGCTGCTTTGAGGTGCCCATTGAAGCCGGCCACATCGGTCGACAAAATGGCATCGAATTTGCTCTTTTGTTCCGCCACCTGCTCTGTGTATATTCGGTAAACCTCGAGGTGTGCTTGAGTCGGCGGGAAATCCGATTCCGCAATATCTGCGGCAAGAGCCTGAAGTTTCATATAAAGCTGAGGCGGGTAGTAGAATGAATCCGCAGAGCCCGTTATATGCGGGTCGAAGAACGACGATTCCACTGCAAGTAATTTACTCTCGATCTCTTCGGCTTCCACCACCAGTGTTTCGAATCCGTCGGCGAGCCTTAGTTTGAGATCAGCCAGCTGCTTCCGGACAGACTCGATCCGGTTGATCATATCCGTCATATCCTTCACTTGATTACGGAGATCGAAAACGATCTCAGTCGCCGCAAGGATCCCTTCTTCACTGCCCAACGAGTTCGGGTCCTTCAAGACCGTGAGTTCCTGTGTCCGCTCGGTTTCACCCAATTTCAGCTTGACCGTATACGTTCCCGGCGGGACGAGCGTTGCCATGGTGCCGCTCTCCGGACCCATCGGGAATCTGCGCCAACCCTCTGCGTTCAAACCGATCTCCGGGTGGCCGGAAGGGCTGGTCCGCAGGCGCGGCATCTCTATAGTTTCGTATTTCAGATCCCACCATATCCGGTTGATACCTTCCTCCTTGCTTCCTTTTAGCTTACGTATTTTATTCCCATCAGAATCCAATATTTCGAACTTAACTTCTTCGGCCTGTTCCTTACCCAAAAAGTAGTTGATCGATGCCCCGTAAGGCGGATTGTGGCCAAGGGCGCTGGGCGGGTCGAATTCTTCACCCATATAGATCGGCAGTGTCGGACGCGTGCGAAACCTGTAGGCCTCCCGAGGGGGAAACAGGTGGGCCTCAGAGGAAAGAACATTCTCATCGAGCTGCTGGAGAGGAGTGATGTCATCACAAATCCAAAAACCGCGGCCGTAAGTCGAAATAACCAGGTCCTTGAAGCGCTCCTGAACGACAATCCAACTCACCCGGCTGTGCGGCAGGTTGTTCTGCAGCGGCTGCCAGTGTTCCCCGTCATCGAAAGATGCATAAAGGGAGTTTTCGGTCCCCAAATAAAGCAGTCCTCTGCGGACAGGATCTTCCGCGATGCAGTGGGCGTAACTGAACACGCTCCGGGGGATGCCCGTTACGATGAGCTTCCAGGACTTTCCGTAATCCGCAGTTTTATAGACATAGGGATTCCGGTCGTTCACCTGATGCAGGTCAATAGTCACATAGGCTGCTCCGGCATCGTAGCGCGAGGGTTCGATCTTGGAGACAGTCCCCCACGGCGGTAAATTCGGGATGGCTTCAGTGACATTATCCCAATGGCTTCCACCGTCCCGTGTCACATGGACAAGGCCGTCATTGGACCCGGCCCAGATTACGTCCCGGTCAACAGGCGACTCCGCAATGGCGAACAGCACGCAGTAAAATTCGACACTCGTGTTATCCGGCGTAAGGCCTCCGGAGGATTGCTGCTTGCTTTTGTCGTTCGTCGTCAGGTCGGGGCTGATCACCTTCCAGGTCTGGCCGGCATCTTCCGTCACATGAACATGCTGGCTGCCTGCATACAGCCTCTGAGGATCGTTGGGAGAAAGAGCGATCGGGAATGTCCATTGGAGGCGGTATTTCAGATCGGCGATAGGCCAGACGAACATGCCGACCGGCCACGGATTCACGTTTCTGGCCAATCCGGTCCGCAAGTCCAGATGCTGCAGGAAGCCGGCTTGGCCTGAGCTCCAGACCATGTTCGGATCCGCCGGATCCGGATAGGTGAATCCACTCTCTGAACCTCCGACCCACTGCCAATCCGCAGGCAGGATGTACTTTCCATTGAGTGTATTGCTCGGCGCGCCGTGCCCCGGGCCGTCCTGTCGGTTGCCATACACCCAATAGGGGATGCGATCGTCGACAGCCACGTGATACATCTGCGCGTTGGGGAGCGAAGCCCTCATCCACGTTTTTCCCCGGTTCGTCGAGATGTTGACGTAGCGATCGTTGGCGACGATAAGACGGCTCGGGTTCAAGGGGTCGATCCACATGTCGTGGTTGTCGGGCCATACGGCCGGTACATCCCGTGAGGTGACTCCTCCATCGATGGACATGTGCATCTCGAGCTGAGTAAGGAAGTATACCTCGTTCGGATTATCGGGCAGCACAGCCATGCGCGAATAATAGTGAGGCCTGCGGTTCAAGGTCTCATCCGAGCTGATTAAAGCCCAATCATCACCCCCGTTTTCAGAGCGCCACAGAACGCCCCTGTCGGCTGTTTCAATGAGCGCGTAAATGCGGTTGGAGTCGCTCGGCGCTATGGCCAGGCCGATTTTACCGAGAGGCGGGTCCGGAAGGCCGTGACCGGTTAGATGCTTCCACGTAGTTCCCCCGTCCCGGGACATATAGAGCCCGCTGCCCGGACCTCCGCTCTCCCGGCCCCAACCGTAGATGATGAGCTGCCACATGCCCGCGAAAAGAATGCGCGGGTTATTGGGATCCATGACTATGTCGGCGGCACCTGTGTTTTCATCGATGAAAAGCACCTTCTCCCAGGTTTTCCCCGCATCGGTTGTCCGGTAAACACCACGCTCCTGCTGCGGCCCGTAACAATGTCCCATAGCCGCCACATAGACGATATCCGGATTTTTGGGGTTGATGATGACTCGCGCAATTCGCCCCGTAAGATTGAGGCCCATATGCGACCAGGTCTTCCCGGCATCGGTCGACTTGTAGACACCGTTACCGATAGAGATGTGACCCCGGATGAAGGCTTCTCCGGTCCCAACCCAAACAATGTTTGGATCGCTGTCGGCAACGGCAACAGCGCCGATCGACTGAACCTCGAATTGATCAAAAATCGGAAACCAGTGCACACCTCCATCAGTTGTTTTGAAAACGCCACCGGTCGCTGCGCCGGTATAAATGGTGTTCGGATCACCGGGAACACCGGCCACCGCCACCACCCGGTTCCCCTTGGGTCCGATGTGACGATACTTGAGTGACTTGTATAGCTCAGGTTTGACGTCCTGAGCCTGAACGAAAACAACTCCTAATAATAACACTGCTGCAGCAAGGGCAACTGCATAGCGTGTTGCTAGGGAGCTGTTGCGAATTTTCTTTTTTGTCCAATAGGTTTGCTTGTTTGTCATTTAATGCCTCCTACATAAAATTTAGTTAAAAATAAGATTTACTCCTTTTATGATGGATCACACAATATATGAAAAACCACACAATTTAAACCCCATTGTATATTAAGTTGACGCTCTGCGTACGACAGCTAAATATAGAGTCTATAAAAAAGCACACAATAAATTCAACCCGCGGAAAAAAATAGATTAGTTGCACAGAGTTTTGGGCCTTCAAAGGAAGACTTTGTATTCTTTGATGATCTTAATTCTATCTTAGATCTAAATTCCTGAAGGGCATTTCTGAGTCGGGTTTACGCGATAATTTCTTTGGCCCGGCAATTAAGACAACTATGATTGCAACAATGGAATACATAGCGGTAGTGAGGAGCAATGGCGTCTGATCCGCACCCTTAACAGCATTAAAATAAGGAAATATGGAGCCGGATAAATTTCCCATGGTGTGAAACAGCAGAGCGACCAGGATATTCCCTTTGTTGTTGTTATGAAACCAAGTCATAAGAACAGCCAGGGAACATGTCCAACCGAGAAAAATCCAAAAGGACATGTAGGACTGGCTTAAACCCCGGAAGAAAAACAGCGGTAAATGCCAGAGTCCCCACAGGAATCCGAGTATTATACTGGAAAGAAGCGCACTGTGCTTTGATTGAATCCGGTCCAGTGCATACCCTCTCCAGCCGAACTCTTCGTTGACAGAACCGCCAAAAAAGAACAAGACAAGAAAAAGCACGAGAATGGCCACTGGCGATCCCAAAACCGGAGAATCGGGAAGCTCTCCCCCTCTCCAGATATAAATATGCCGGGCAGCTGCCGTTACAGCTAGGTGTATCACAAAAATTGCAGCCAGCCACTTGAGTGGGATACGGAAATTCAAAGCTCTTTTGATCAAGGCTTTTACGCCTTTTTTACCCTGCCGCCGGCGGGTTAAATAAAATGCAGACACGAAAGGCCCGAATCCTCCAATCCCGGCTAAGACCAGTTCAGGCATAGGGAGAGTGAATAGACCTCTCGCCGCTAAGACACCAGGAAGCCAGACAATCCACGAAAAGGCAAAAGCGATAGCGAAATAATCCCAGGGAAAGGGGTGAGATTTGATACTATTTTCAGTCACTATAAACCTCCTCTTCATTTCGGATTTCTTTTCTAATCCACTCTACTCTAATCTTCTCAAGGCTGTTCTTGTTTTCTCTTCTCGCCTATTATTGGTATCGAGACTAAATCGCGAACCTTGATCTGACATCTTCCATCTTAAAGCAGAGACAGAATTTTCTCCAGGTTCTCGCTGCAGCCCTCGAGAGTCTCGCGCACGACTCTCAGCCGTCTTTCGTCATCAGCAGCAGCGATAGTATGCCATTTGGCCAGCTCGATTCTCATGTTATATATTTCAATGCAGGTGACACACCGGGGATGAACCCCACTTCCGGAGTTGAAATAGTAAGGCTCTTCCTCCTGTCCCGCTTTTCTCTGTTGTTTTGTCAAGGAAGCGAACATGGGCCGGTGGGTGTGTCCGGCAATGGCTACCATTTTGTGTTCGCGAGCCCATTCGAGAATCTTTTCCTCGATTTTATTCCGCTTGCGCACATTTTTAGCAGGGCTGGTTGGATCCCTGAATCCGAGACCGGTCTGGAGCGGCCGCCAAAAGGTCCGGACCAAAAATCTACTGAAAAATGCGAAAAGGTCATTCATCGGGTCGCCTTGATGGCCGTGAAACAAAAATATTTTATCGCCTAAAAGGGCGGTTTCATAGACTTTCAGATCGGGGAAAAGATCCGAGATATGCGAGCGGGCCCTCTGAAGCTCCCGGCTGAGCCATTTTTCATTTCCGAACTGTTTGTTGTGATTTCCCCAAATATAAATCAGCCGGCCTTGCTTATGAAATTCATTGAGGTACTGGAAAATATTCCCATATGCCTGCACGATATCCGCAAGACGCCGGTTTTCGTACAGCTCATCTCCATCTCCCAGCTCCAGATA
>JAFGNQ010000124.1 GCA_016926925.1 Candidatus Aminicenantota bacterium | reverse complement strand
GTAACGGTTGTCTTTCACGCGGCAGTCCTGTTGAAAAGGAATGAATCCCGATGAATCTTCTATTGATATGGTGTACAAGGTGAAGCCTCCAAGGGGAAATCCTTTGATCGCGGAAAAGGTGATGTTTCGGCTGAAACCGGTGTTTTTCGTTCTCGTGACTTTCCTCTTATAAGGGCCGACTTGTATGGAGGTGGTTCCCTCCACCGGACTTGTCAATGTGACGCTGATCTCGGAAAGGGGTTGATTCGTCTCCAAAATCAGATGCGCATGCTGTTTACCCTTGACCCAGAATCCTTCGATTTCTTTTCCGAAAGTGTTATCATCCTGGAAATACAACGCATAATCCTGCTGTGGATAGATCTCTTTATCCTCGAGATGAATATCGAAAAAAGAATACGTCAGGAAAATCAAGGAAAGGAGAAGCACCAGGTATGGCAGTCCGACCATTTTCAAAGAGAGGGGCCTCGGTTTCGACGGCTCTTTCTCTTTGACATAAATCGTAATGACGGCGCAGAGCACGGCTGTCCACGCGACCACAGTCCATAGGTTCAGGGCTCCCGTCTCTTTGAGTGAGGGGAAGAGAGCATGGAATTGTACGAAGGAGTTGCTCAAAGCCCTCGTGAACTTGCTGTACAGGAAATCCCCCCCCAATTCAGAAGCGAATTGTTCATGATAGAGGAGCCAGGGATCTCTCAGAGCGGCCCAGGCCACCCATGAGCTTAAAGCGAGGGCTGTGGAGAGGACCGCTTTCCGAAAGGGTGTGTGTTTCTCCACCAGGGCTGCAGCCAGGAATAAGCCCCAGATCCAAAGGACCGGGATGAGGGGACGGCCCGGGGGACAGAAACCTCCCCAGTAATAATTGGCCGAAAAGACCCAATATCCAGCCAAGACTGCGAGAAGTCCGGCTCCCCCGCGCTTTCGCCGCTTAAAATAAAAAAAACATCCTGCAAATCCGAGGAGATAAAGCGGAGAATAAATGAGAATTCCGTTTTTTTGATCGATGAGGTAACCGAGGCTGCGTTCCAGTACTATGAATAATGGAAACCGCAGAAACTTTATAGAATAAGCGGAAAGCGGAATACCGGGATCGACCCCCGTGTAAACCGATACCGGAGAAAAGTTTCCATAGATGACCCAAAAGAACAGCAAATAGAGTCCAGCGGATACGGCAATAGGAAGAAAAAGAAAGACGGCTTTTCTCCAAAGATCCTGGGTCTTTCCGCCGGACAGCATCGTGAAGATGACCGCCCCGAAGACAAGAGCGGAGAGCGGGAGGTACTTGACTCCGAACCAGGGCATCAGCCCGAGGCCGGCTCCGGATATCAGGAGTTCCGATAAGCCCGGTTCTTTTTTGAAAACACAGCATCTGAATACGAATAGCGAGATGAGCCCCAGGGGGATCTCCGGGTAAAGCAGGTGCGAGAAAAACAAGAGGGGAGAGGTAAAGCTGAAAACAGCCCATATAAAAACCGCAAGCCCGTGCTTGTCTGTGAGATCCAGGACAAGAAGAAACAGAAGCCATCCGAGCAGGGCTGTGCTCAGACAGAGGGGAAGACGAGCGAAAAACACCAGAATGCGTCGTTTCGATTCGGGGTTGTTTGACCATGAAGCGTTCCACTGAACCACTTTTTTCCCCAGCGCATAAGAGGGAGCGATCATAACCGAAAGGGCGAAAAAGTGCTTGGAATATAGATGATCGTCTCCTTTTTTCCCCGGGAAGGCGTGAGATTCCAGCTCCCCCGGATAAAAAGCCGAGTAATCCTTGTCTCGATAGTTGTTATAAACGTTGATGTCTCCGTCCTTAAGGAGGCTTTCAGCGGTGAGAAGATAGTGAGGTTCATCTCCGGTGAAAGGCTGCGCGGGGACGATCAACCCGGAAGCGTAAAGGAGATTTATCGATAATGAAATCAAGAACACGTTCCGGGCCAGGCGTTTTGGAGAGATGTGATTCGGATCCAATCGGTTGAAGATTTTAGGGAAAAGGACGGAATCGGGGCACGCTCTTTGCAAGCGGGAGAGGAGGGCGAGAATCAGAACAGCGGATCCTGCGATCGCGATTGGGAGGAGATAGCCCCTGATATCGTTCAGAAAGATGACATGCTGAAGGAAGATTAAAGGCAGAAAGAGAATCGGAGTTATAGCCCTGACGAATGCCGCGAAAAGTTCAGAAGGTTGTCTGTCCGCTTTGCTCGAGAGAATTCCGACTGCGCGCCAAAGCAGCTTGTACAATCCGGCAGAACAGAAAACAATGGAAGCAAACATGAGAAGTATGTTCAGAGGGAGTCGGCTTTTATCCCATCCAAGGAAGACCGAGACGCATTGGTGCCATAAAAAAGAGGCCAGTGCCAGTATTTCAAGCCCGAACAGAAGGAGTATTGATTTCGATTTAAACATTCGTTCGACACATTGATGAAAAATGATGTGTCCGCAATTTATCACATTGAGCAAGAAGAGTCATGGATCTTAGAAAATTTTCTTTATGGTCCCGGGATAGAATGTGAATGTGTCCATAAGTGTTTCAAATTCTGATCACAGCTCTTTACAGACCAGATAACTGCTGTTCTGAACACGGTCCTGATAGGGACAAACGCGATGGCAGAAAGAACCCCTGCTACCCTGGTAGATGCTTCGGCGAAGTTTTTTGGCTTGGGGGCCTTTCCATATTTCCGCCAGGCTTTGATCTCCCACATTTCCCCAAGCCTGGTCCAAATCATAATCGTATTCACATCCAACGACGGTTCCGTCCCAAAAAACAGTCGGCTGACGGATAGGAAAAGGGCACTTGATGGGATCTCTTGATATGCGGATCGATTCCTTGTATTCAAAACGCCGCATATGGTAATCATCTGGTTCATAGTCCTTGAATCTCTCTTTTTGAGGCTGCATCCCGACGGTCTTATAAGAGAACATATCGGCCCCGAGTTCACGCGACAAGGATTCGATTTCTGTGAGTTCCTGCTCGTTGTCGTGTGTGACGATAGTTCTGACGCAGATATAGGGAGTTTGAGAGTTCCTTTTAGCTTTTGCCTCTCCGAGGAAACGGATGCACCGCTTCACCTTTTCCACATCACCCCTCATCCGGTACATCTGATAGGTTTCCTGCGTGTTTCCGTCGAGCGCGATAATGATTGCCGTCAGTCCGGAGTCCACGACGCGCAATGCCTTGTCATAAGATTGGAGGCATTGTCCGTTGGTGTCAGTGAGGCTGAGTATTTTTCGGGCGGTGCATGCCTCGATCATTTGGGGCAGCTGTTGATTCAGGAACGGCTCTCCCCAGCCGTATAAAAAAACGGACAGGAGCACTTCCTGCAGTTCGTCCAGGATTTTGTGAAAAGTTTCCATGGACATGAATCCTTTCGGCCGCTTCATGGTGCCGGTACCGGAAGGGCAAAGCGGGCAGGCAAGGTTACAAACATTCGTTGGCTCTATCTGGATGGTTGGGGGCAAACCATGGGATCGAGCAGACCGCATCATCATTTCCATGCCGATCTTCATAAGGTTGGCCTTCTTTCGATATGACAAATCTTCACTATTTAAAGGCACACCATCAAAAGTGAAAGAGAAGCGGTTGTGCCGCAGCAGCTCGGGGAGTTTGGCCAGGGACTCGCTTGGTTTCATCCATGCCATCAGGCATCTCCTTTATGAAAGGCTCCCGATCGAGAATAAGTCATTGCTTCTCTGTTTGGCACTGTTTTTGTCGCCATACCGTTATCACCGATAAATTTCCCCCGGAGTGATTCGGCAGGTTTCTTCAGAAAAGATGAACCTTCTTGTTAAAAGGATTGGCGGTGATATTCTTTCACCTGGTCTCATCAACCGCCGCCCTTCCGTGCATGATAATGAAGATTTTAATCACAACCATCCCATCACGTCAATGAAATAGCTAGGGAACATCAAAAATCCCGGCGATTTGATCTGTATGGGTCGAGTCGCCTGTCTAAAAAAAACGATCTGTTTTGATACCGGCGGGATCTAATGAAACTCCAGGATTCGTCCCGCTCCCATAGAGAGGAAATCTTCACCGTAAGCGTCTTTGAACATCTTGATGGCGTTTTTCCCGGTGCAGTGAGTGGCGCCGACCTGTTTCACGCCCATTTCCTTGAATTCCCGGATGATATTCCCCAAAGCCTTTTTGGAGCGGCTCATCAAATGAAAACCACCCAGGACAACGTCGATATTTTGAGACGTCACCGTCTTGGCGCGCTTGATGATATCCACGATGCCGG
>JAFGNQ010000123.1 GCA_016926925.1 Candidatus Aminicenantota bacterium | reverse complement strand
ACCATGACGCCCATTTATGTCGGAGGGCTCATCCGACATTTCTTAGAACGAGGCACACATGAAGACGAAGACAAGAAGACAACTCGCAAAGAAAATGGAATCCTTCTCAGCTCAGGATTTATCGCCGGAGAAGGTATTGCTATGGTTCTGGTCGCAATCTACACCTATATCGCTAAAGAACAGCCGCCGGGAATAGGATTGATTTGGCCTGGAAATCTTGGCGCTTTCGTTTCCTTAGCCGCATTTGGCGGCCTGATTGCCTATCTCATCTTCAAGAGCAAAAAGTAAGTGGCAGTCGAGCTGTTTCTCAATGCGCTTCTGGCTCATTATCCGGCTATCCCTCCGTTTCACTTCGGATATGATTGCCGGAAGCAAGGATTCTTTACTTTTTATATATAATTTCTGTATTCTATTGACTGAGAGCATATCATGTGCAGGATGAAAGGACGATGATATGGATACCCTGATAATTGCTTTTGTTCTTCTTGTCTGGCTTTTTCTCGGCTATAAAATCTACGGCAGCATCATCGAGAAAAAAGTCTTTCAGGCCGATAAAAACAGACTCACTCCCGCCCGTAAATTGAATGACGGAATCGATTATTCCCCAGCAAAAAAAATGGTGCTCTTCGGCCATCATTTCTCATCGATCGCCGGGGCAGGACCCATCATAGGCCCTTTGCTGGGCACATTGTACTTCGGCTGGCTGGGAGCCTTGCTGTGGGTCGCCCTGGGAAGTATATTCCTCGGCGCTGTCCATGACTATGCTTCGCTCATGACTTCCGTTCAAAACAACGGCAGATCTCTAGCCGATATCTCCGAAAAAACTTTAGGGCGGAGAACAAAGATAATCTTTTCCATTTTTCTCTGGTTTGCGCTGGCACTCGTTATCGCCGTCTTCGCCGTTGTCGCGTCAAGGACTCTCGTATCCCAACCGGAAGTCGTGATCCCTACGTTTGGACTTATTTTCATTGCCATGATCTTCGGATGGCTGATCTATAAAAAGGGCGTCAGCGTTCCAGCGGCTACGTGCATGGCACTCGTTGTGCTCTTTATTCTTATTTATCTAGGACAACTGTATCCTATAAAACCTCCTGATTCTTTCATGGGTATGAATGCCCAAACTTTCTGGTTCTTCATCCTCCTCATCTACAGCCTCTTCGCTTCTTCGCTTCCAGTCTGGTTTTTGTTACAGCCGCGCGATTACATCAGCACATGGATCCTTTTCATAGGACTCGGGGTGGGGTACCTGGGCTTGATAGTCGCTCACCCCTCGATCAATGCCCCCGCTTTCGTTTCCTTCAACAGCAGCGGAGGCCCTCTCTGGCCCATGCTTTTTGTGATAATCGCTTGCGGCGCTATCTCCGGATTCCACTCCATCGTTGCCGGAGGAACAACAGCAAAACAACTGCCCGATGAATCAGCCGGAAAATTAATCGGATTCGGGGGAATGGTCACAGAAGCCGTTCTGGCGGGACTGGTGATATTCATCGCCGCTGCTGCCCTCACGTGGGACCCATCCGGAGCGGAAAGTCCTCTTGGGTTTCAATTCCTGATGACATCAGCCGGTGACCCCATCACTGCATTTGCTACCGGATACGGACACCTGGCTTCTTCTTTACCGGGAATCACCTTAATCCTAGGCATATTTTTCGGCATGGTCATGCTCAATGCCTTTGTTCTGACGACACTCGACACAGGCACCCGCCTAGGTAGATTGATCTTTTCGGAATTATTCGGCGCCAGAGCCCACATGTTCAAGAACAGGTGGATCGCTTCGGCCATAATTCTCTTTTTCGCCGGAGTTCTGGGCGCTACTGAAGGATACAAAGCGATCTGGCCGGTATTCGGAGCCTCCAACCAGCTGGTTGCAGCACTGGCTCTAATCGTTGTCTCTTCGTATCTGGTCGGCTTGAAAAGACCGGCAAAATTCACAGCCTACCCGGCCATTTTTATGCTCTTGACAACTTTGGCTGCCCTGGTTTACCAGGGATACACCTTTTTCAAGGGCGGAAGTTTCCTTCTGGGAATAATCAGCACCGTCCTCATAGCTCTCGCTCTTCTGATAGTCTACGACGCACGTATCATCCTTGCTTCTCTGAAAAGAAAAACATAGTTGGAGCGGCGCAGCATTTTTGTGCCATCCCTCACGCCTGCATCCAAGCCAATCTAGACGCGTGAATAATCCAGGCTAAATAGGAGTTACTTTAAATACGACTCCTTTAGGATCCGGGCAGACCAGTGTCTCGGTTTCGGATATCCAGTCATCATGAGGGAGTTCATCTTCTCTCTGCTTTGCCGTGAGGAAGGGAAAAAGGCTGTTCAATGCATAGATGCAGATTTTTTTGCTGTCCGGAATTTCGATGGTTCCCAGGCCTCTTATGTAGAAGATATCACCGGGCATATGTCTGGCACCACATCTTTCTTTGACTTCCAAGACCTCAACCTTCAAATCCCTCATATTACCTCCTTTCCATATGTAAATATAACGAACAATCTGAAAAAAGCAAATCACGCAACACTCCCGGAAAAAAGCAGGTTCCGACATAACATATCATATGAACGGGTACAAACCGTTGACAAACAAGAAATATTTATCATACAATAAAAAACCGATTAATTATGCAGAATACAAGGAGGTAATAATGGCTAGTGCTGAACCTAATGTCGTTCCCCTGTGCGATGTCTTGCTTGTGCTTCTCATCATCTTCATGGTTATCACCCCAATGGTCCAGAAAGGAATCGATATCAAACTCCCGGAAACAACCGCGGATACCAGCGCAACCCCCCAGGGTCTTATCGTATTAACGCTGAAAAAAGATATGAGTGTCATGATCAACCAAGAGATGATCTCTTTGGAGATGCTTCAAGGCCGACTGACAAACCTCTACTCGACGCGACAAGATAAGACGATATTCATCAGAGCCGATGCCAAAGTGCCCTATGCCCGGGTGATCGATCTCATCGATATAGCGAAAAGTGCAGGCGTTGAGGTAACGGGAATCATCCCCGAGTATTTTACTGAGGAAGACACGACTTAAATTACATCACACTCCTTACATCAGAACAACCGCATCCTGATCGAATGCAGACGGATGTTTTGACTCATTTTCTTGAATAAAAACCGGTCTTTAGAGTGCTCACTAGTGCGCAGTGATGAATCTTTATATTGGTGAGATCTCGGATCGATGAGCTGCACGCCTTTCCAGGATTATCTTGTTAATCCCAATATACCAAAAATGCGGGAATGAATCCGGGAGGATCAGCGGCTCTTCAGGTTGACGTGTTCCCGCGCCATATCGAATACGGATTGCTCCATTCCGAAAATTTCTTCAATGACATCTTGAGGGCGTATCAATTTTTGCGGGGAATATTCGATAGACATAACCAACTTCGCCCCCTGGAGGCCGATATTCAAAAGCATTGAGGCAGACTCCCCTTTTTTGCTTATCCATTCATCCACCATAGCCCGAACGGTTCGATCATCATCCATCCCGGGCTCCCTGCTCCCTCTGCGAAATTCTTTCAAGGCGCTCCGTACATCAACCGTACTTAAATCAAGCGAATATACAAATTCTGCCAGGCTTTCATTCAGTGTCGGCGCCTCAGGCTCCAAACGTTCTAAACGAAGGAACTCAAGCCCTTGGGGGACAAATCGGTTTAGACGTAAAATGAATTGGTCTTCTGCAAAACGGTACCGAGACTTGAACTCCATCACTTCCGACTTTCCTTCCATGCCTAAAGGCAAAGCCGGAAGATAGGAGACAATCATTTTAGGATGGTATCCTTCGGAGTGCATCACGACAACTCCCGCTCTGCGAAAGCTTCTTTGAATCACGTTGATCATGTCTGTATGGGAGATGTAGCGTGCCGAACCGGATTTTGAATAAAAAAGACGATAGCGCATGCTGCTTTCGGTCTTTTCGCCAAAATCCGGAGTCTGATGGGAAGTAGGATGCACTTCAACTTCGGGGATTTCTTTTTGGAGGATCGGCCATAGCGTGCAGCCCTGACACTTATCACAGTCTGTCTCCATGCAGTTGGGACTCGTCTCTTCCCTATAAGCCTTGGACAGCTCTGCCCGTAAAAAATCTTTTTTTATGCCTGTATCGATGTGATCCCAGGGGAGCTTGGCACGCTGATCAATGGCGGCAAGAAAAAGACGAAAATCAAGGGCGCTCGTTTCGAATGCATCAAGCCAGGTCGAATACCGGAATAGCTCGTTCCAGCTGTCGAAACGAGCCCCCTTGTTCCACGCATCCGCCAAAACCGTTCCAAGCCTTCTGTCTCCCCGTGAGAAGACGGCTTCGAGTATCGAACTTTTTAGGTTGTGATGCTTGAACCTGACGGAAGGATATTTCTTCAGACCTGACTTTATAAATCTGTGTTTTTCTGCCAGGACCTCTTCTGCCTCCATTTTCTCCCACTGGAAAGGTGTATGTGGTTTTGGAATGAAGGACGAAACAGTCAGGTTGATCTGCGGGGCTCTCTTCAGTCTGGCATAGCCTTGCTTGATAATGCTCCGGACTAAATGAATGATTCCCTCTAAGTCTTCCTCTCTTTCTGTGGGAAGCCCGATCATAAAATAGAGTTTAAGCGTCCTCCAGCCTCGAGAGAAGGCATTGTCGACAGCTTGCCAGATGTCTTTATCCTGTATGTCCTTGTTGATAACGCACCTCAGCCGCTCGGTTCCTGCCTCAGGGACCAGAGTCAATCCTGTTTTTCGCACCTTTGTTATGGTATGAGCCAGATCGGCTGACAATCCCTTGGGTCTTAGAGATGAAACCGAAAGCGCAACCCTTTTCTCGTCTAATTCATCCATGAGGGCTCTGACCGTTTGTTCAAAATAGGGATAATCACTAATGGAAAGAGCCGAAAGGGAGCAATCTTCATAACCGGTCATTCGAACACTCTGGAGTGTTGAATCGACCACTTGTCCCGGATCTTTTATTCTGGGAGGAAAATAAAGGCACCTGGCCTGGCAAAACCGGCACCTCTGTGGGCATCCCCTCTCGGCTTCGACAGAAATGCGGTCAAACACGGTTTTGATGCTTGGAACAACAATTTCTTTGGGGAATACATCTTCATCAAAAGATACAAGGACTCTCTTTTTGACTTTTTGGGGAAAGCCATTTTTGGATTTTACCGCCAACAGAGAGGAATGCGCCGGGATGAAAGTTGCATAGAAATGGGGGACATAGACACCACTGACCTTGGCTAATTCTTTCAGGACGACTTCTTTATCCCGTGTCTGATGCCGCACATCGACAAACCTTTCAAGTATCTCTAGAAAAGCTTCTTCTCCGTCTCCGATAAGAAACAGATCAAACACATCGGCAACCGGCTCCGGATTGAACGCAGCCGGGCCGCCTGCACAGACAAGCGGTGCTTTCAGGTCTCTGTCTTTGGAAAGAAAGGCTACTTTCCCCAGATCCAGAATAGTAAGAATGTTTGAATAATTCAATTCAAAGAGTAGGGAGAAACCGAGCAGATCGAAATCGCCAAGCGGGATTTTGTTCTCTAAAGAAAACAAAGGGACCGATTTTTCTCGAAGCTCCGCCTCCATATCTATCCATGGAGTGAAAATCCTTTCTGCCAGATAGGAGGGGTGCCTGTTGAGAATATGATAGAGAATCTTTTGTCCCAAATAGGACATGCCGATTTCGTACAAATCCGGAAAGACCAAACCGACCTTGGCCTTCACATCACGAGGGTTCTTAATTATGGAATTCCATTCTCCTCCCACATAGCGGCCGGGTTTCTGGACCTTTCTCAAGATCGACTTCAAGTCATTCGTCTTCATTACGTATCTCTTATATTCTTTCTGTTACATGCTGTAATTTCCAAATTCCCGGCTCAGCCCGGATTTGCCGTTGCGCCATGGTATCATCTGGAACAACTTAATCCAAACTCGTCCAAAATGGAAGCCTCGTTGCTCTTTTGTTTTCACACAGCCGACTCAGAAGATAGATCCATTTTAAACGTTGACAAAGCGCCGCATCTTTACATTCAGGACGAGTGAGACTGCCAAAAAGTTCGTGAGCAATGAAGACCCTCCATAACTCAACAAGGGAAGAGGAATACCCGCAATCGGAAAAAATCCGATAGTCATAAAGACATTGATGAAAAACTGACTGGCTATCATGACTGCAGCCATGAAGATGATATAAACACCAGTCCGGTCGCGTGCTGTTCCTACGGATTGAAAGAGCCTCGCCAGAAATAAAAAATAGAATACAGCTATGACCACGACACCGACAAAACCGAGCTCTTCGCCGATGACGGCAAAGATGAAATCCGTATGCCTTGCAGGAAGAAAACGCAGTTGGCTTTGAGAACCGTTCAGGTATCCTTTTCCTAAAAGTCCGCCCGAGCCGATGGCTATTTTGGATTGCAGAACTTGATACCCAGAGCCCAGCGGATCGTGTCCAGGGAAGATCAATGTTTTTATGCGTTCTTTCTGATAGTCTTTGAGGAGAAAACCATAGCCTAATGTGATAAGGATGAGGGCCGCCACAAGAATGATGAGTATGGTTTTTTTATTGATTCCTGCCAGGATGAAGGCGGCCATCAGGATTGGCAGATAGCTGAGGGCGGTTCCCAGGTCCGGTTGAAAGGCTACAAGCGACACCGGAAGAGCGACAAGGATGCCGCTGAGGATGCCTTCTCTCGAAAGAATATGAGCGGCTTTGAAATCGGAAAAGACACGCGCTAAAAGAAGAATGATCGCAATTTTTGTGATCTCAGAAGGTTGGATTTGAAAAAAGTCAAATTTGATCCAGCTCTTAGCCCCTGCAATCAGCTTTCCGAAAATGAGGATGAGTACCAGAAGGGACAAACAGATAATATAGAAGTACAAGGAATAGGTGGCGAGAACGTTGTAATCCAGGTACAAGAAAATGAAAAGAGCCACTAAACTCAACACCATCCATAAAAACTGTTTGAGATGATAATTTCCGGGAAGATAATGTGAAGAACTGTAAATAATAGCAATCCCGATCAAGGTATTGATGATCAACAAGACAATAAGGGCCCAGTCAATATTCTTGAATTGCGTTTGATCAATCATATTTTTTCTTATAAAGGTCGAACAACTCTCTCGCTAAAGGAGCTGCAGTAGCCCCACCCCCGCCTCCGTATTCAACAATCAAGGTCACGACAACTTCCGGTTTTTCCTTGGGAGCGAATCCGGTGAACCAGGAATGCGTTTTTATTTCCCTTTTCCTTTGAGCCAACTTTTCCGCTGTCTCCGTACTGACGACTTGGGCAGATCCTGTTTTACCGCAGACATCGAAACCAAAAACGCTGGCCGCCCTGGCCGTTCCATTCTTGTTCGCTGCCTGCCACATTCCTTGTATCACTTTTTCGAATGAAGATGGAGGGATCGTAATTCGAGGACGGGTCGCGCTCTCATTCGCGCTTGTCCCGGTCGAGAGGTCGAACTTTCCCTTTATCATAAGGTGAGGAGCCACCCAAACCCCTCTATTGGCGATCATCGCTGTATGGAGAGCCACCTGGAGAGGAGTCACCAAAAGAGGCCCCTGTCCGATGGAAACCGAAATCGTCTCCCCCGGATACCAGGGTTCTTTCTTTATCCTTTGCTTCCACTCAGGGTCAGGAACCAGTCCGGCTTTTTCCCCAGGAATATCAATTTGAGTTTTGGAACCGAAGCCTAGCATCCGCGCGTACCGCGAAATATCATGGATGCCGATGCGTTTTCCGAGTTGATAGAAATAAATATTGCAGGAATGCTCGATGGCACTATAGACATTCACGGATCCATGTCCATCGCTCCTCCAACAAGCGAAGGGATGACCGTAGATGAGAATGCTTCCATTGCATGTGAAAGTCGTTCGATCGTTCACGACATTCATATCGAGTCCGGCAAGGGCCATAGTCGGCTTGAAAAGAGATCCGGGCGAATACAAACCCCGGATAGCGCGGTTTTCCAGAGGAAACTCTGGACTGTTGAGCAAATCGACCCACTCCTCCGGTGAAAAGCGGTTGATGAACTTGTTGGGATCAAAAGTGGGATAGCTCGCCATCGCTAAAATCTCACCCGTATCCGGTTTCATAACAATGACAGCTCCTTCCCTTTGTTCCAGAATTTCTTCTGCTTTTTTCTGTATATCGAAATCCAGGGCGAGCACGACATCCGTT
>JAFGNQ010000122.1 GCA_016926925.1 Candidatus Aminicenantota bacterium | reverse complement strand
TTTTAAGGCAGGGCTTGTTTACAGGCCCTGCCTTATCACTTTTTACCATAAATCCTGAGGAGGACACGGAATGACTTACCCCGCCCCCTGCCAGGTGGCGGGCATCTTAAATACGCACCTTCCCGTTCAGCGGGAGGTTTAATGTTCGGGTGATTCAAGGTGAGCCATGATGTCCCTATAGATGTCACCAGAAGAATCTGGTTCACACTTAGAAAAAGAGGCGAGAAAAGATGACAGAAAAAAAATCTTCCCCATCACGAGGCAGGACGAACTTTAAAACCGCAGTCGGTCAACGGTCCACCTCCCTGGAGAAAACTCCGACAACCGGACAGCTGATTTTTAACATTGTCTTGGCTTTGTTAGGCCTCCTCGTGGCGGCCCTCATGTTTACCTTGGGAATTAATTGGGCAAATAATGAGAACATATCTGCCGGTGTTGGATTGATCCTCGCAGGGCTTTTTGTTTTTTGGCGTGGCGGCAACAGGGTGTCCTCGATCTGTGCCGAGCTCAAGATGCGGCGACAGAAATGAGTCGCCAAAGCCTAAATATCAGCTAATTTAAGTTTTTACCTCACCTCTGTTCAAAACCTTTTCTGAAAAGGTTGCCATCGATCAGGTAAAAGGCGGCAATAAAACCGGAACCCTGAGAAGGCACCAATTGAGACATAAAGAAGTGTTTTCGGACAGATTCTACGGATTCTCCATTCTTTCTCTTTGTTCGTTCTTTTTGATCGGCCTGATTTCCTGCTGCCCCCTTTCCGGGCAACCAGGAGATGCCTTTGGACATCCTCAGTTCACAGGCATCATCAGGCGTCAAGAGAGTCAACGGTCCCGGCCATGATCCGTATTCGCAAATCCTATAATTCCATACTCCACATAGAGGGGTCATTATACTCTGTCAATATATTCTTGACAAACAAGAAAGTTCTCTCTATATTCATCATAAGGGGAGGAAAAGCCTTATAAAATAAATATGGAGGAAAAAGCTATGTACGGAAAATCAGGCCAAGATGCGAAAGAGTGGGTACAGAAAGCAATAGATTTTTACAAAAAAACCGGTAGGTCAGTTGCTTTCGCCGAGATATCCAATCTTAAGGGACCCTTTGTTAAAGGTGAGTTGTACGTTTTTGTACTCAACTCCAATGGAACCATGCTCGCAAACGGAACAAACGAAAAATTGATCGGGCTGGAATTCAAGGACGTCAAGGATTCTGACGGCAGAGCTTTTGTTCGGGAAATCCTCGATGTCGCAAATAAAAAAGGGAGCGGCTTCCTGGATTACAAATGGTACAATCCCGCCACAAAAGATGAACTTCCTAAGCATTTGTATTTTGAGAAGGTCGATGACCTGATCTTTTGCAGTGGCATCTATATAGAAATGTGGAAGGATCTCCTGTAATTTACGACATTCCTGTAAAATTACGTAAATCCAAATTTGCATTTAAATAAGAAATGAGGGGGGGGGGTCGGATAGCCCCCTCATTTCTTTGGTGCCCCCGGTGTGACTCGAACGCATGGCACGCGGATTAGGAATCCTGTCACAAGAGAACAATTACAATATGTTACAAGGCATGAATGTGGATAATTAACGCTTTATCAATATGTTAGCGTGGACAAGCCCCTTTATTTTTTGCTTCCTTCTGACATCCCGATCTGAAGAATATTCGATTTGCAGGATCCTCCCTTCTGCTTCAAACGGACGGCGCTTGTATTGAAATCCACATCCGACCATCTCAGCATCCGGGCTTCGTTGAGGCGCAATCCCAGGGAATACAAGGCCAGGAAGAAAACCCGGTAAATCGGCTCCGCCGCGTCCAGGATCTGCATCACCTCTTCGATGGACAGGATGATGGGAATGGGCCTTTTGAATTTCAGTTTCTCTATTTTAAATTTTCTGGCCCTGAGATGACCGTTGTCAACACCGGATGTTTTTGTCCTCTTTTCACCGAAATAATTTGTCCCCTAAACACCGATCATGGAACCGATTCCGGATCCTCCCATCCGGCCGGTAATCGACGATGAATTGTCCTTCTTCATTTTGCTTGACTGCCATGATTTCCTTGACTCCTCTTCATAATAAACTTAAAAAAAGGTATCAGCAAAGTCAATCCAAAATGGTTGCGTTCTTTTTGAAGCGGGAAAGGAGTGAGTGATATGAAAAAGTTATCGATGCTTCTTCTCTGTTTATCCCTTTTGATCGGCTCCTGCTGTCCCTATTCCACCGGGCAGCCAGGAGATTGGAGTAGCTGGGGCGGAATGATGGGGTTTGGACCAGGAGGTATGTTTATGGGCATCATCGTTTTGATCATCGTCATCATCGTGGCTTATCTGGTCATCAGGGCTTTGTCAAAAGAGAGAATCGAATCCGGGACCCAGGAAACACCCTTGGACTTTCTCAAAAAAAGATATGCGAAGGGCGAGATCTCCAAAGAGGAGTTTGACCGTATGAAAGATGAATTGAAGGACTGACATTTGCCTCTTTAAAAAAAATCTATTATAGCATTTGATGAAAAAGTCTGTTAAGCAATTTACAATGCCTAATAAGATTTTTCGGTTTGTGATATAATTTCTTGTACTTGGCTGGTGAGGGATTCGTTTTAAAAACTGATCAGGACAGATACGGGAGATTTTTTATGCAAGAAAGAAAGCATAAAAGATTTACACCAAGGCAAAGGGCTTATCTCACCAGCACCTGGGGAGACTGGGTTGGCCTGGCGGAAAGACGCGAGATTGTGGATATGAGTATGGGAGGAGCCGCCCTCAAGTATGTCCCAAAAGAGGAACCAGCCAGGCCCGGTCAAAACGTTTTTCTTGAAATATACGGCGTTTCAATGTCTTACGTCGTCGTTGAAAAGATCCGATGCCGCGTCGTTTACGACATTCCCCTTTCCGATTCCCCGATCAGCACTGTCAGGTTGAGACGGTGCGGCTTGGAATTCATAGACCTCACCCCGTTGCAGTCCTACCTTATCGGGCATTACATCAAACTTTTTTCCAGCGATGAAAAGGCTGATACAGTTTCGGCATATGAAATGACCTCCTAAAATTTTTTTCTCAACTTTCTTCCCTCGCATGGTCCGGGAAATGTGTCTGGATCCAGGACGGCGACACGATCACCGTTATCTGGAGATGTTTAGATCATCGAAGAAACCCACACCCTTAGGCTGCAAAATCGAAGCCACGCGCTTTGGCGCGGATTTTTTCTGTCTACTATTGACGACCGACTTCGCCTTAATTTAATAAAAATAAGAAAACCTTATGGAAAACCGGAATTCGGGATGATCGTGGTCTTCCGGAAAGGATAAGCTCTTTCTTGACAGCCGTTAGTCGGGTCATACTTGAGCCTATCAATCGGGGCGGGCTCTACACGATCCCCCCTCCTCAAAATCATCTCAATCCCCAACCCAACCCTCATTTTGCTTGACCAGACACCATCAATTATCGAGTCCACTCTCACCTCAGATGGAGCGTGAATTCCGAAGGTGAGCTTCTGGAAAGCGGCGACATCAACTTTCAGGCTGTCGGCAACACGGGGCTCTATACGAGGACCCATTTCTGGGTCCTATATGACTCCCGGATCGGGGACGAGTTTTATTGGGACTGGTACTTCCCCCACCGTCCATCAACCTTTCCCGCTGAAATGTCGGAGTTGGGTGTCA
>JAFGNQ010000121.1 GCA_016926925.1 Candidatus Aminicenantota bacterium | reverse complement strand
TGAGATCGAGGTTTTTCGGCGTCAATAGCTTCTCTATTTCCGCGTTGACGGCCAACAGTTTCGTGTCGTCATTCAAACGCTCGTGACAGTAGCGGAGCCCGAGCAGGATGTCCAGACTTTCCGGTTCGATTTGAGCGGCTTTCTCATAAAAGTCCCGAGCATCGAATAGACGGCCCGTTTTTTGAAGGGAATTTCCGACGATTTGAAGAATGCGAGCATAGCTTTTTTTCTTATCCTCGGGGATAACCACAAAGCTCCCCTCCAGCGCGCGGCCGAAATCGATGACCGCGCTGTATTTGTTTCTTTTCTCCAAAAGGAGAAGCTCAAAGGCCAGGCGGTCGATATCATCGAAGGTATTTTCAGATCGCGGAGGGATAACGCGCCGGTCCACCAGATAACGCTCCAGGGCATCGATGCGGCCGCCCTCATCCTCGGCATCCAGATATTGTTCTAGATGACCGATCCACTCGTCCAGACTCTTCCCTTTTTCGATCCGGCATTTGGCCAAATTCAGGAACAGCGACTTTCTGAATTCCCGAAATTCCTCCTCGACGATAAATTCCTCTTCGGCAAGAATATGATAAAACTTGATGTTCCTGAGCGAATTCAGCGCCCGTCTGAACTGAGAATACGCCTCTTCATACCAGGAATCCGAGAGCTCGATTTCGCCGGCCCGGGAAAGCTCTTTCGCCGCGGCGAACTCCAAGGCTTCCGCTCGCGCCAAATATTTGTGCCGTTCCTCCAGGGAAAGCGATTTTTCGCCGAGAAACTCGGCATATTGGCGGTACACCCGGGCGTCTTCAGGCAGGACTTCGTCCATGATCCGGTAGTCTCCGGCGTTGAGCTCCCAGGTGCTCAGAATGAGCTCCACTCTTTCTTTGTCCTTCTTGGCCAGGGTCTTTCTCAACATGTCCAGCGTGAAATCTCTGTCCTTGTCCGAAAGAGCGGGCCAGCGCGCGAGGAATATGCGGCCGACCTCATGAAAGACCTGACTGTCTTCCCCGGCGAGCTGCGCCGCTTTTCTGAACTCTTCATCTGCGGCCGGGCCGCTTTCCAAAGAAATGAGCTCGGAATTGACAAGGGTCTGCGCCAGCTGAAGATGGGCGAACGGAGAGGCCGGATTTATCCATAAGGATTTTTTGAGGCTCCGGACGGATTTCCCGAGAGATGCTCCGCCGGCGGCCGGATCATCCAGCCGCTCCATTCCCAGGTCAAAATAGGACTTGCCGAGCTCATAGAAAACAAGGTCATTCCAGGGAAAGTACGTGTTGGACTTTTCAAGGAGAGCTGCCTTTTCCACCGGGTCTCCGGTTTTTGAGGCCCGGAAGTAGAGGTGATAATTCCAATAAATGAAGATGTCGATCAGGCCTATCAGAAGGAGCGCTGCAATGAGAACGGCTTTTTTCAGGATGCTCATTGGCGTTTCAGAGAATTGGTGCCTTGTTTATAGAAGGCCACGACCAAGGTCAGCGGCAGAACGACCGAGAAAAGGACCATGTTGGCCGGAATATGGAGGTTAAAATCGGTCAGGCTGTGTGTCAAGATGCAGATGAGGGATACGATCCCGCCCAGAGCCAGCCCCTTTACCTCGGGGCGTTTCCTTTTGCCCCAGGTCAGAAAGGAAATGATCAGAGCATAAAAAATGCCCCCGAACAAAAGCAGAAACCCGATGATCCCCAACTCGAACAAGAATTCGAGATAGTCGTTGTGCGCATGCACCATGGCCACCGGTCCAGCTTCGCCTTCCAGGTTTGGAGCGAGGGCGCCGAAAGTCCCCAGACCGGTCCCTACCAACGGATAGTCCGAGGTCGTTTTCAGACTGTGCGCCCAATAAGTCGGCCGCTCCTCCTGCAGGATCCTGTCCAGGGAAAAGCGCTCCAGGGTGGCGCTCATTCCAAAATAAAAAGAGATGGAGATAATGGCCAGAAATGCGATCTTGAGGATTCTCTTTATCCATTTCTTTTGGAGCGGATAGATATCAAAATAAATGGTGACCAGCCCGAAAAAGAGGACAAAGGTCAAAAGCAGAACGAATAATCCGGAACGGGACTTGGAAAAAATGACGGCGATGGCCATGACGACAATCGCGATGAAGACGATGAGGTTCCGGGTGAATCCCTTTTCCTGAAGCCCGATCAGTCTCTCCCGAAGAGTGCGTCTTGAATAAGAAAAAATGTCCGTCCGGGCTATGAGAAGCCCGATGGCAAGAGGAATGATCATCTCCAGATAGCCTGAAAGATGATTCCGATTGACGAAGGTGCCGGTCACGGAATCCAGATTATGGATTTTCCTGTAGAATAATATTCTCGGGTTCTTATTATAAAGCTCAAACAAGCCGTACAAAGCCTCGAGAACACCGACCGAAATGAGGACCGTCCAGAGCCTGAAAATTTGATGCCGACGGCCAATTGTCTTGAGGACGAGAAAACCGAGAAGGAAATAAGCCAGAAGCTCCAGTCCTTTCTGAAGAGTATGGGCAGGAATGAGAGAAAGGCTCATCCATTCGGTTCCGGAGAAATCGACCGTGTAGAGCCGGCGGTAATGATGCGCGCTCGGGCTTAAAATCCTGACCAGCCATATCGGGAGGGGAATCAACTGGATAAAAATAAAAGCAATAAAAATGAGATAGATAACCTTGAGACGCTTGATGACGGGAGCCAGCGATGGGTTGACTGCGGGTTTCTCTTTCATCAGGATATGGGCAGCAAGCATAATCAAGACGACGAGTTGGATGACCAGAACTGACCATTCATAAACCGAAGCCGCGGGCAAGGGGGTGAATATAATCAGGCCGAGAAGCCCGTAATCGATGATCCCGGCATATACTTTGTCTTTTGAACCGGCCATTCTATTTTTTTGCTTTGTCGTATTTTCAGGCGGAGGATTCAACTAAAAATCGTAGGTCAGAAATCCGCCCCAGGAAAACCGTTCTCTGTTCTGAAGATAAGCGTTGGATTCTCTGTCCCAGTAACTGACTGCAACTCCCAATCCCGTATTCCTGATGATCCTGACGACAACACCTGCAACGTGGGAGCGGAAACGATTGTACCTTTTGATCTGCTCAAGCCCGCCATCCGGTGACACAACGGTGACATCTTCTGGATAGCTGTCCCTTCCCGTGTTGAAATCGTAATCGATCCTCAAGAAGCGGGTCGGATAAAACGACACGCCGGCTCTCCACTGATTCTGGATAAAATATCGGCTATCAGACCAATAGGAAAAATAGCTGTCTCTTATGAATCCAAAACGGAAGCCGAAACGCAAGAGCCGGATATCAAGGCTCGTGTTGCCCACCAAACCCGAAAACTCTTTCAGGCCCGATCTTCTCGGCACCAAGTTCTTAAAACCCAGGGATAGGATTCCCCTGATCATTCCGAGCAATGGGAATCGGATGCCTGAATAGACCTGGTAAGAAAAGGCATCTCTCCACTTATAGAGGGGTTCGACAAAATCATACTCACTGTAGCCGCCTCTCATGAAGAGATACGTTTCCGATGTCAAAGGGTAATAAACCTCCAGATTCCCTTCAAGTTCCTTCCTGTTCAAGGAGCTGAAAGCAGGGACGCCCTGAACATCGCCGTAAGAAATCTCTGTAGATGACCCGGATATTCCCAGAGACGTACCCCTCGCCGTTTCGTAAAAGAGGCCTCCACTGAAGCCTTCTCGATATTCGTCAACCCGGGAATTGAATTCAGAGGTGGCCCGATATCTCCTTTTGCTATTCAGGTAGCCTCCATTTAGAACAAACTGATTAAACAATAGCACCCTGATCTCGGGAGCAAAAATATTGTTCCAGCCTCTTTCCCTTTTCTGCTCGAAATAGTGGACATACTCCGGATTCTCTCTGAGGGAGATGATGACACTGTTATGAAAAAGATAATACATCTCGACCGCGAGAGAAGCCGCATATGTGTAATCAGATGTTGGACCTTGATCTTCCCGTTCATAATAGACATTGCTGTCATAGCCGATATCCCTCAACCCGAAAGAGGCGAATAGCCGAAATGGACCTATTTTGTAAGGAGCGGTTCTGATAATCTCTTCCCGTTCATATCGGAATGACCTATATCCCTGACTGAAGCCAAGGGTTGAGCTCGCGAAAAAAGCCAACAAAACAAGGGCACGTCTGCAAAAGATCAATTTCGTCCGTTTCATCGCAGATTAAAAACGCCCGAACATTATCTACTAACTTTGCTTAAATTTCCATTGTCCGCCAAGAAATGAGCTCAATCAATTGAATGAAGGAGCCTTGTCTTTCGAGAAGAGGGGTGAACCGCACAGGAAAAGGATTTCTTCCGTCCTCCGGTACCACTCGTCCTTAGATGAAAGGCGGGATTCCCCGGATATCAAGCCCTCGATCATCAGACGAACGCGGTCTGATCCCAAGCCGTTTTCGAGAGAGTCGGCCGTCGCCCGTTCGCTCGCCGCCAGGACCAAGGACGGCTCGTCTTGGATCAAGGCATCCGAAATCTCGCCGAAGCGGACGGCGATGTCAACTCCGATTTTGATGCCATAGAAATTAGCGATTTTCCGGACGACTTCCCCGAATCCGAGACAGACGCCGGGTTCGCTGGTCAGGAGAAGCCC
>JAFGNQ010000120.1 GCA_016926925.1 Candidatus Aminicenantota bacterium | reverse complement strand
TTTTTGTTTTGCAGGCGACTTGAGCATCCGTTCCGCTGCACTCTCTTGTTTGCAGGCCGTCATATTCATCGAAGGATCTGAAGGGGATTTTTCTTATTTTCCCGGAATCGAAATCTTCGAGGTCTTTCTTGCGGACATTGAACACACCTTTCCCGCAGCTCATCCAGAGGTATCCATGATTATCTTCGACAATACTGAATATCTTGTCACTGAAGAGGCCATCTCTGGAAGAATAGGTCTTCAATTCATTTTCATTGGCTTTTATCAAGCCACCCGAACTCGTTCCCAGCCATAGATTGAACTCACTATCTTCATAGATGGCATAGACGAGTTCCTTCGAAAGCCGGCTTTCAAAAGGATAGGGGACAACACGGCCTTTCCTGAGGCAATTCAATCCGATTCCCGTGCCCACCCAGAGGTCTTTCTTATGATCTTCATACAGATAATAGATGACGTCATTATAAAGCCCGTCAACGGTTGTCATCTGTCTGAATTTTCCATCCTTGAAGCGGTACAACCCTCCTCCGAAGGTTCCTATCCATAAATTTTCTTCGTGATCCAAAACAATTACCTGCAGCAGGTTGTTAACCAATCCGCTCTCTTTTGAGTAGACTTTGAATTCATCATTTTTCAACCGGCAGAGCCCGTGGCCGATCGCTGCAATCCATAAATTGTTTTCCCTGTCCAAGAGCATAGAAAAGGCCGGAATTTGAGATAAATATTTTTCCGCAAAGGGAACAAATTTCCCATCTTTTAAAAGATTGACACCGCTGTTTGTACCCACCCACAACCTATCGTATGCATCTTCGTAGACACAGCGAATGAAGTTATTGGAAATCCCTTCGTTTTCCGTATAGGTCGTGAATTTTCCGTCACTGATACGGCTGAGTCCATTCCCCCGGGTCCCCACCCAAAGGTTTCCTTCCTCATCCTCAAAGAGAGTTCTTATAACATCGAAAAAAGAGCTCTCGCATTTCGAAAAAACCGTAAATTTCCCGTCTTTAAAAAGATTTAATCCCCCTCCATTAGTGCCTACCCATAAATTTCCGTCCCTATCCTCGCAGATAGAGAAAACCATGTTGTTAGAAAGGCCGTGATCTGTCGTGTAAGTCTTTATTTTCCCATCTTTTATAGAGCACAGCCCATTTCCCACAGTTCCCACCCAGAGGTTTCCATTTCTATCCTCGCACAAAGCTCGAACACTGCCTCTATTTTCCTTGTCACCAACTAAAGGCACCTCAGTGAAGCGGCCGTTTTGAAAGCTCATGAGCCCTCCACCTATAGTGCCTATCCACAGGATTCCCTTTCTATCTTCAAGGATGGCTGTTACGACATCGCTGGACAATCCGTCCTTTTCTCCGAATGTTCTGAACTTATTTTCTTCGAACCTGACTATTCCGTTTTCTGTTCCGATCCAAAGATTGCCTTCCCTGTCCTCACACAGGCTAAGAACAGCGTTGTTGGGCAGACCGTCTTCTTCGGAATAGTTCACAAACTGTCCGCCATAATATTTACTTAAGCCCCCTCTATCGGTCCCAATCCATAGATTTCCCAGACCGTCTTTTTTGAGAGTGATAACATTATTGCTTTTCAGATGATTTGTGTTGTATGTATTGAATAGCTTGAACTTGATTCCATCGAAGCGCACCAAACCTTCGCTCGTTCCCAGCCAGATATATCCTTCTTGATCTTGACAGACCGTTTTGATCGTATCTACGGGAAGCCCGTTTTTAGTGGTCCAGATAACGTGAACATACTGGTAAATACTTTTGCCGGGATCGAGTCCGTAGAGTTTATAGCTTGAGGAAAAGATGAAGAATCCCAGGAAAATCATTGCGTACAGAAATGCAGTCCTGTTAGTGCAACTGGGCGCTTTCATTCGATGCCTTACTTTCTCCGTATTCATGAACAACGTAACGACAGGTTAGGGAAGGCCTTCAGTCTGCCAAGCAGATTTCAAAACCGCTCCCACATGCCGACGTTCTGCAATCAGTCTAGCACAGCAAAAAGATCAGGGTCAATTCCTCTCCGATAGAAAAAATCCCGGTCTTTATTCTAAAGCGTTGACTTTTTCTTCATAATTCACGTTTCTTTCTCTGAGCCCGTTAAGCATAAACTCCACACATTCGGATTTCCGGCCGATAAATTCGGGAGAAGAGATCCCTTTTCTGGAGAATAATCCAGCTGCAATCATTCGCAGCGCCGTAGTGGCTGTGTAGCCTGTTGTCCTGGCCATCGAATGAACCTGAGTACCGATATCGTATTCATCATAAAGTTCGTAAGTGTATTGAAGTCTCTTGTCTCCTTTCCTCCCCTCGACGACAATCCGCATGACCGTAACATCTTTGTCGGAAACGCTCAACTTCCATTTCGGGAAAAGGAGAGAGGCGCTTACATCGACAGGCCTAACACTCACACCGTTGACGGGAACCTTCTCTTTTCCAAAAAAACCGGATTCCCGAAGCACTTTGATTTTATCGATATGGCCCGGATACCGGAGCGTTTTTTCCGTCATAACGGGCGCATCGATCGTCTTTATGAGAGTCCGCAATCCGTCCGTGAGAAAAGCCTCCAGGGTTCCTATCCGCGAGAAATTGACATATTCCGCGTCCGAAAGAGCCGGCTTTTGCTTGAGCTTTCCGTTTTCGACATAGCGGGCAGGACGGATATATTCTTCAATGACATCAATGGGGGAGAATCCGGCTTTGTATTCGAAGGGCCATTCCCGGATTTCCGGCAATCCACCGACATATATTTCGAGTTTTTCTGTCCTGTCAAGCTGGTGGTCCGCATGCCCCACCAAAACGTTGCTCATTCCGGGAGCCACGCCGCAGTCGACCAAAGCGGTAACGTTGGAGGCTTTAGCAAGATCATCCAGTCGAAACGGGTCCTCCGGAAAAAAGGATATGTCTACGACATCTTTTTTTACTTCGATTATCCATTCGAGCGTTTGAAATCCCATGAATCCCGGAAGAGCATTGATCACGATGTCGAATCCGGAGACAAGTTCCTTCAAACCTTTAGAATCAGATAAGTCGCGGCGAATAGCCGAGATCCCCGGGATGTGTGAAAGCCTGGCAATGGCATCAGGATCGATATCGGCGACGCTGACATGGAACCGGCTATCTTTTGCCAAATCCATAGCCATAGGTTTTCCGACCAATCCTGCACCTAATATCAATATTTTCATCGTATTCCTCCTTTCTTGAATTATTCATAAAAGCATTCAAAATCCTTCGACTTGAAACAAGAAAAATACAATTGGTGTACTCGCTTGTCTTGATTAAAAAAGGGGATTCAGCCGACTTATAGGCCGCTGAAACGGTTGAGGAATGAAATGAGTAAAAGCATTTTTTCTGACTATATTATACCATTGACACCCACATTATTCCTAAGCTTATTTTCCTTCCAGGCTAAGAACCCAGGAGGCTTAGGCTTGCGGTTAAATCCCTTCCGCCTTGCTGCAGCGGCGCGGGTCGCTGCAGGCCCTCATCAATCCGGAATCGGGTTCGATGGAGATTCCCTCGAATGAACCGTGATGCCAGTTCCATGGATTCACGACATCGAATTTCAATCCCTTCTCTTCGGCTCCCTTTCTCACGTTTATGTCCAAGTCGGCTTCTATGTAGAAAGAACCCCGTTGGTCATATGAAAACCCGCCAAAGCGCGGCCGGTTGACGGATTCTTCGATCGGAATGCCGAAATCGAGGATGTTGACCGTATTCTGAACGAGGTTGGCGAAGAGACTGACACTCGGCGAACCGATGGCGAGAACGGATTTTTTATTCTTGAAGATAATATTGGGAATAGCCGCTATCGAGAAAGCAGCGGAAGGTTTTTGTCCGGGTTTAGGCTTGGTGATAGCCAGATACCCGCCTCCGGAGCAAATGGTGACCCCGTTAGCGAAGAGGCCGTTTGTCCAGGGAAAGGCATTGCTGGTATGGAGCAGGCCGGCGATATTGCCCATGCCGTCGACAACGGTGATGTGGCAGCTTCCGGGAATAGGTCCGTCATATTCATGAGGATGGCCATAGCCATAGACCGGTTTTTGACTCTCTCTTTCTTTATTCTTGGTTAGCCCTAAACCGTTACTGATGCGCAGCATCGCATAAAGGGACTCGGACGATTCTGTAGGCGGCCCGAGCCTTTCCAGGTCCAGTTGTTCCAATTTACTGAGGGCATTGATAAAGAATGGACCTCCGCTGGCAATTGCATATCCTTTGTAAGTCCCCTGCTGAGGCTCCAGCCAGGAAGCCTGGTAGGATTCAAAATCGGCCCGGCTCAGCGTGCTTCCTGCTTCCTGCACTGCTTTACAGTGTTCCTGGGCAAATGCCCCCCGATAGAAAAAATCGCCGCCCTCGGCCGCCAACCGTTCCAGCGTGTCCGCAGACTTCTTTTGATAAAGCATGTCCCAGGGACGCGGCAGGACGTTTTGAGGCATGAAGATTTCGCGTCCCTGCTGGGTCATCCCTATACGGTGGCTCTGGGCGAAGACCTCCCCCCAGAGAAATGGAAAAAGCTCGAACCCCTCCCTGGCATAACGGATGGCCGGGTCCATCAGCTCTTTTATGGGTTTGCTCGCGTGCTTTGTGTGGGCCTCCTCAAATCCTGCCCACCATCCCGGCACGGAATTGGCCCTCCCTGACCGGACATCGGCCGGAGAACCCTTGGACAGAGGTGTTTGCGGCGCTTTCCAACCGGCATCGACACAGGTGACTTTTCCGGAGGCCGAATCATAATAGAGCATGGTGAAGATCCCGGTTATCCCGGTCATGTGGGGTTCGATGACGGTCTGGGTGATGGCAGCACAAAGGGCGGCATCGCAGGCATTGCCTCCCCGTTTCAACACCTTCACCGCTTCTCTCGTGGCCAGCGGATGGGAACAGATTACCATCCCTTTGCGGCTTGCCGCAGGATTTTTTCTTCCGAAATGCGCTTCGAAGAGGAGTTTCTTGCGTTCCTCGTCGGTTGTGATACCGGGATCTTCATATGATGCGGATCGAACTGGAATATCGGGCCTCAAAAATCCCATGCTGGAAGCCCCGGTTACGGATGCAGCGGCCAGCGCTTTTTTTAGAAACGTCCTTCGATCATACCTCATTTGTTTCCCTCCTCGGACGGAAATACAAAGCACATGCTTTTAATTTGATTCGAGTGAGATCATTCCGTATTCTTAGGATGTCTTACATAACTCGGAATTACCTATGATGACGCCATAAGTTCCTTGTCCTCACCCGAATTTCTATCAAATGAATCATTCCAAGTCAATCAACCTGAACTTAAATGTATGATATAATCGGTAACGCAATGGAACTCAAAACGCTTGGTTGGAACTCTTTTTTCGAAGAGCATTTCGAACGATTCCGCGATGGGAAAACCATCCCTGCTCGAGTCTTTTCGCTCGGAAAAGATATCTGTGATGTCTTCTCGGAAGACGGGGAATTGCCGGCGAAAATTTCGGGAAGAATTCACTACGATGCCGTTTCCAAAAGCGATTTCCCGGCCGTAGGCGATTGGGTTGTTCTGGCATTCGAGCCCGATAATCAATTTTCCATTATCCGTGCGGTTTTGCCACGGCAAAGCTGTTTTTCTCGAAAAGCATCCGGGGGCAGAAAGAGCAAATCGGGGGGAGTGACCGAAGAACAAGTCATTGCCGCCAACATTGATACGGTATTTATCGTCATCGGACTGGATAGGGACTACAACTTGCGTCGAATCGAACGGTACCTTACATTGGTGTACAACAGCGCCTCCAGTCCGGTCATTGTGCTGAACAAATCCGATCTGTGCCCGGAGGTAGAAGGAAAGATCCTTGAAGTGGAATCCGTCGCTTTCGGAATTCCCATCCACGCCATAAGCGCTCAACGAAAAACCGGTATGGATTCTCTGAGCGGCTACCTTACAATAGGAAAAACAGCTGCTTTGATCGGATCCTCCGGCGTGGGGAAATCCACTATTATCAATGCGCTGCTCGGAGAAGACCGGCAAGAAGTAAAGCCCCTCAGAGAGCGTATCGGTAAAGGCCGGCATACAACGACCAGAAGAGAACTCATGTTCACCCCGACAGGCGGTATCATCATGGACAATCCGGGCATGCGAGAACTCTCCTTGTGGGCCGATGAGCAAGGATTGAGTGAAGTCTTTAAGGATGTCGAAGAACTCGCCCGGCACTGTCGTTTCGGCGACTGCCGGCATGAAAGAGAACCGGGTTGTGCCGTCAAAAAAGCGATCGAGGAAGGAACGCTGGATGCGGATCGCTATAAAAGCTATTCGAAACTGAAAAAAGAGCTCTGGTACCTCGAGGAAAGCAGACACAAAACCTCACGTCAGGTCGAAAAAGCGAAATGGGAAAAAATTCTCAAAGACAACGATCTCACCCTCAAACAAATGACCCGGCTGTCCAAGAAATCCAAGAAGCGCTTTTCCGAACTCTGAATTCAGGTTTGTCTCAATCAACTTCCGAGAGTTCGATCTGCAGCTAAAAGAATCGCTCTTTTTGTCAAAGCTTTCGTGATTTCTACTTTATACCGGTTTTTATCCAGGATAAGGACACCTTGAATCACAAGCTCGGCTGCGGCTGCGGCTGTTTCTTGGTTCAGCTCTTTTCCTCTTAAATAATTTTCCGCTTTTTTAGCCCTTAAAGGAACAGGCGCCAAAGCCCCGAGCACAATTTTGGCGTCGTTGATTGTCTTCCCTTCCTGATGCAGCACTGCCGCCACATTGACAATCGGGAAATCGATCGATTTTCGTGTTCGGAATTTGAGATATGCAGACCCAGTGTCGGGGCCTGTTGCGGGAATCTCGACTTCCCTCACCAGTTCATCCTGATCGAGCACGGTCGTTTTCTTCGGCCCTACGGAAAAGAACTCTCCGGCTTCCAGCGTCCTTTTCGTTGTCTTTATCTTTGCATCCAAAGCAATAAGAACAGGAGCGATATCCGAGGCATTGACCGCAACGCAGCCGCAGTTGAAACATCGGTCTGCCTCTTTTTCGATTTCGTCGCTGCTCAGTCCGAGAGCATCCTCTGCCGCCACACTCCTCTCCGCAAGCGGAAGCTCGCGCATCCGGACCCGGCTTGTTCTCGTAAGAAAGTCACTTTTGAAATTCAACAGCGATGCGCTTCCCTTCCGGGTCATGGCCTCAAAGGGAGAAGCCTCTCCCTTTAAAAGATAGTTGTGAATGGCTTCGGCAGCCCTCCTGCCGGCCGCAATAGATTCGATGACAGTGGCGGGACCACTGGTAACGTCGCCGCCGGCAAAGACACCGGGAACGCTTGTCTGCTGTGTGTGTGTATCGATTTGAATCAAGCCGCGTTCGATATTCAAAGCGAATTCGGGGTCGATAAAAGAAAGATCCGTTTTTTGTCCGACGGCCATGATTATTTGATCTGCCTCCAGAGATTTTCTGACGGAGCTATCGAGCGTCGGCGCAAAGCATCCGTTTTTATCGAAGACAGAAGTGCACTGAACCAACTCTATGCCCGTGACTTTTCCGTCAGATTCGAGCACCTTAAAGGGTCCCCAGGAGGGGATGATTGTGATACCTTCTTCTACAGCCTGCTCGATTTCCCATTCGAGTGCGGGCATTTCTTCACGACATTCCAGGCAAACGAGCGTTACGTTCTCGGCTCCAAGCCGAGCGGCGGTTATGGCGACATCGACGGCGACATTTCCGCCGCCGATCACGACGACCCGCCGGCCGGGAATCTCCTTCAGTCCTTTTTTTACGTTTGTCAGGAATTCGAGGCCGGATTTCGTCAACGCTTCCCCCTCCAATCCGATTGAAGGTTGACTCCATGCGCCGCTCGCAAGGAACACGCTGTCGAATTCTCCCCTGAGCTCCTGCATGGAGATATCGCTGCCCACATCGCCCTTCAGATTGAATACAATTCCCGTATCTTCCAGAACCCGGACAAATCGCTTGACGACGCTCTTCGGCAACCTGTTGCTCGGTATGGCATACATCAGCATGCCACCCGGTTCGTCCATCCTGTCGAAGACCGTTACACGGTGTCCGTGCATCCTGAGATAATAGGCTGCGGAAAGTCCTGCCGGACCCGATCCCACGACAGCGACACCCAGCCGGCCTTCATCTTCCGGAGCATTGACGATTTCCCCGGCCTTCTCCAGGATGTAATCGCCCATGAACCGTTCAATGGCCCTGATGGAGATGGGTTCGTCGAATTCGCCTCTATTGCAAGTCTGCTCGCAATAGTGCGGACAGACACGTCCGGTAACAGCCGGCATCGGATTGGCTTCGAGCAGTATTTTTGCGGCCTCGCACATATTTCCTTCCCTGATTTCGTTCAGGTAGGAGGGAATATCGATTCCACCCGGGCATTCCGCGGAACAGGGAGGGGTTCCGACCCGGACCGCACCGAACACAGAGTGATACTGGTTCTCACCGGTCAAGGCATTGCAATATTTGCCCCCTTTCCTCGTACAGTGGAAGGTGTTGTCGGCGTGCCTGTAATACCAGCACCGGGGTTCCTGACAGATATTCCCGCCGATGGTTCCCATACGCCGTAATTGCGGCGAGGCAACGGACCGAACAGCCTCAGACAGAATCTTGAATTTTTCTCCAATCGCCCGGTTCTTGGCGATTTCGCTGAGCTTGGTCAAAGGGCCGATTTTCAGGGTGCCCTCATTTTCTTCGATGTAAGCCAGACCGGGGATGGTCTTGAGGTTGACCACGACTTCCGGATATTCGGCATGAACTTTGTCCTTGAGAGTGCCGAGAAAATCCGTGCCTCCGGCCATGACCCGTGCCCTGTCCCCGTATTTCTCCAGAAGCGATACGGCTTCCTCCAGAGACCCGATATTTATGTGTTTGAATGTTTTCATGGCATCACTCCGCTTCCTTCTTGGATTCGGCCTGCTTTACGCGGTCCAGTGCATCAAGAATCTTTTCCGGCTTGAAGGGAATCTCACCGACTCTGACACCGATGGCGTTGTAAATGGCATTGGCTATGGCTGCCGGCGCACAGGTTGTCACCGATTCTCCGATACCGCAGGCACCGTATTCTCCGGCGCCCTTCCACACCTCCAAGAGGACGGGTTCGACATCCGGGAATTCCATTACGGTAGGGATCTTGTAGTCAATCCAGTTGAAATTGAGCGGAATCCCGGTCGCTTTGTCATAGACGATCTCTTCGGTCAAGGATTCGCCGACGGCCATGGCCTGACCTCCGACCTGCTGGCCTTCGGCACCCGAGGCGTACATGACCGTGCCGGGGTCATGAATAACCACAGACTTCAGAACTTCGACCTGCCCGGTCTCGGTGTCTACCTCGATTTCAACGAAAGTGGCACAGAAGGGTGTTCCCGTCACCTTGTCCGGCAGGGTTTCGCTCACTGTCACGAGAATAAGTACCAGGTCCCCCTGCCAGAAGAGATCTTTAACTGCGAGACACTTCTCCGGGCTCTTTTTGATAAAGATTTTCCCCTTATCCACGTCCAGTTCTTCCGGCTCGGCCTTGAGTTGAGGTGCTGCCAGAGCCAGGATTTTTTCCTTTACTCCGGCCGCGATCCGGGGCATCATCTCGGCGTGGACATAGGAGACTCCGCTGTCTGTTTGGACCTGATCTTTCAAACCCCTCCGGGTATCCGTCTTCGACAGCCATTGGATGTTATCAGGACCGACACCCAAAAAAGCGAGGGCTTCGGCACAGGCGAACACACTGCAGGAATTCGAACCCGGTCCGGTCTCCGCTGTAGGAGCATCCAGAATCACCGTGCCGTCCGGATTGATTTTTACCGAAACCTGGATATGCCCGCGGGGAAGCTCCTGCCAGGCAGCGTGCCAGCTGTTGTGGAAGGAAAAGCCGATACCCCGTTTCTTGGCTCCGTCATGGGTGGGGACTTCACCAGGTTTTTGTCGATTCTTCCAGTTGATCCGTCCGGCACCCTCTCGCAACACAGCCTCGAGGCTTTTATCGGGAACATTCCCCCATTCATTCCCGAAGTTCATTACGGCTAAATCTATGGGGTCCATGTTCAGCTTTTCGGCCAGTTCGTCTACGGCTATTCCGAACACAAGGTTTATCTGGTTGTTCCCGATTCCGCGCATGCATCCGCCGGGAATTTTATTGGTGTACACGCCCACAGTCTCCATCCTGAGATTGGGAATGGGCGCGAGCGTGCCTTCGGCGAATTCTTTGGGGACGAAATCCACTGCGGCCATCGAATGATCGACGTAGGCACCTGAATCTGCAACCGACTTGAAATGGCAGGCAGAGATTTTTCCGTTTTGAGCCGCACCCATCCTGCAGGTGTAGGCGACAGAGGTGCGCGTGTCGTGAAAGTCTTCTCGGCGTGTGTGCTTGTAGAGAATGGGTCTGCCGGTTCTCTTGGCCAGCAGGGCGGTGAAAATGAAAAAGCCCTGCTCCCCCATGTTTCCTCTGCCGAACGAGCCGCCGATATAGGGATTGATGACGC
>JAFGNQ010000119.1 GCA_016926925.1 Candidatus Aminicenantota bacterium | reverse complement strand
GGAAAGATACTCTTTCAATCGGATTTTTTCCTGTATTTTGGGAGCAGCCCTCGATTTTAGATGATAACCGGATACTATATTGTCGGCGAGTTGTTCCTGTTTCGATACTTGTTTCAACGCCATCTCGACATACGGGACCAACTCATCGACATCGTAGGAACGATTCTTCAAATTCTGGAGAAAAGCTTTAATCCCGGTTATAGGTGTCTTGATCTCATGAGCCGTGCGTTCCCAGAATCGCGAGACTTCCTGACTCGTTCTTCTTTCCAACTGGATGAAGCGATACAAGAAAAAACTGCTCAGCAGCAAGACCAGCACAAAAAAACCAGCCTCACCGACAAGCATGAAATTTTGTCTTTTATATTTGGTCTCGATCAGGTTCAGGATGGACCTTCGGGTTCGGATGCAATATTCAGGCCAATAGGGTTCTAAAGCAATAGTCCCCTGCTGATAGGCATTGTGACAAAGAATCAATTCGAACCTCTCATCATGTTCGACCTGGCCTTGTGAGGGGGGACATCGAATATCACTCCCTAATTGCAGGGCCAGGTATTTCATGTCTTTTTCAAGCCCTTCCAAATGGTTGTTTTTCTGCGACCTGATGGAACTGCGTATGAACACGGTCCACCAAGCTAAAAGTGCGGCTAAAGAGAGGATTGTCAGGATGAAAACAAAATGATGGATATGGTTTTTCAGTGCCTGAGGAATTATCGTTTTTTTCAAGTTCGATTTCTGATATCCGCTTTGACCGGTCATCCCAATTTGCTCAGAATAGTTTCGAGGTCTTTGTAATCATCAAACACGAAATCCGCCGAATTTTTTTCTTTGTACTTGCTGTTGATCCCCGTAAACAAAAGAGCCGAGATGTTTGCAGCCTTGGCACCTGCAACATCCGTGTATTCGGAGTCACCGACATGGACCGCATTTTCCGGACGGCAGCGGAGCTTCTCCAAAGTGACGTCGAAAATCTGTTTGTGGGGTTTAGCCACACCGACTTCATCGGAAAAAGACAGCCAAAAGAAGGCGTCTGAGAGACCGTATCCATCGAGAAGATTCCGGACAGTTTCTCCGGAGTGCCAGCCTGTGTTGCAAATAACGGCCATCCTGTATCGCATTGCCAGTTCCGGCAAGACTTCTTTAATCCCGGGCACAACAGGCGGCCGACAGTCCAGTGCAATTCTGTCGTTGAAATCGGCCAAAGCAACAACTTCCGATAGAGGCAGAGAAATTTGGGCAAGCTCTAACAGATTCTCCGTCCTTTTCATGGCGTCCGGTGTCTTCCTGAAGGCGATGATATGTTCTTCGAAAAGCTTGAATTCTTCCCGAAATAGGACAGCCATTTCCGCATCGGTCAAAGGGGATCCGTATTCCTGTAGAACAGCCTGCAAATGATCTCTTTGTCTCATTTCCCGGCTGGAATCATCGGCAAGCAGAGTGTCCCAGCAGTCGAAGAATACAGCTTCAATCATGGTCACAAACTCCTGCTTCGGAAAGGGGTTTACAACCTCTCATACTTGACCTTCCAATAGGTCTGTTCATCTGTCGACAAATTAAAGAAATCCTTTTCTTTATCCGCCTTGCCTTGAACGGCTGTTCGTTTACCGGCAACTGTCAAGCAGCTGTCGAGGAAAAGAAGCATTTGATCCAGATTTGATCTAGGGACGTATTATAAATTAAAAAGCCTTCCAATCAAAATAGCGGCCGAGTTCTTACTGCTATTCTTGAATTTGAGCTCATCGCGGAAACGGCAATGCATCCGAGGAATGCTTCTCTGCCTTAACAATCAAAGACCGGCATCAAAAAATTGTAGGCTTTTGGCCGCTCTTTCCGGGCTCCGGCTCAGGAACGGGCCGGTGACGCGGAATGACGACTCCTCCATTCTCAACAATCACGTATCCGTCGCGTATGACAAGGTTGACATTAGCCAGATCATCAAGATCGGTGTCGGGAGTACCATCAACGACGATCACATCGGCCAGCATACCCGGCTCCAATGTTCCCAATTTGTCAGCCATATCCAGTATTTCAGCATTTGTTTTCGTCGCCGTCTTCAAGACCTCGGTGATGGAATAGCCGGCCTCAACAAACTGCTTGAGCTCCGTGATGTATGCCCCGGGCAAATACCGGAACCAGTTCATCACCAGGTCGGTTCCGATCCCTATCTTAACCCCGGCTTCTCTCATCCGCCGTAGGACATCCAGATTCGCCTCTTTGGAAAAAGTGAAGCGTCGGGATGTCGAGCCGTAATAACCTCCGTACAAGTCGAAGATATACATATAGGGAACAAGCGTCGGAACGGATTGTGTGCCTTTTTGCACCATCAGCCGAATGGTTTCATCCGTTCGGGGAAGAGGGTGTTCAATTGTGTCCGCTCCAGCTTCTACTGCCCACTGGATAAAATAGGTCTCCGCATCCACTGCCACCTTGATCCCGAGGGAATGGGCCTCATCGACGGCTGCCTTGATCTCTTCCCGGCTAAAATGGCTTCCGAGTTTGATGAAGTCAGCACCCCGATTGAATTCTTCACGCACTGCCTCCCGCCAACCATCGGGTCCCAAGGCTGTTAAAGTCCCCCCAAAGAGAGGATGCGAGGGGTTCATTCCTTCGGCTCCATGACCACCTGTACTCGTGATGAACCGCCCTGCGGCAAAAACCCGGGGGCCCGGTATGCGGTTGCGAACAACCCATTCTTTAACTCTGAAGGGAACATCTCCAAGCGAACCCACATCCCGTATAGAAGTGATTCCGCTCTCGATGAAAAACCTCAAACGTTCCAGAGCTCTGAGGGTTGCATCCGATTCATTCGAAGCCAGCTCCACCGGCACATCCTGCTCCGTGTAGCTGAGGTGGGTGTGGAGGTCGATAAGCCCCGGCATGACTGTCATTCCTCGAACATCGATCACTTTTGCATCCGAAGGCCAATCTTTTTTGCCGGGATCAAGGAATCCGGCAATCTTGTTGTCCTTGACGACCAGGGTCCTCTCTTTTACCCCTCGTCCCGTTCCGTCAAAAATCCTTCCTCCAAAGAGCACCAGAGTTCCTTTAGCTCCAAACATGCCCGGAGGAACGGGAATACGGCGCGGGTCATCCGTCGTGGCTGTTTTTTCGGAGTCGATATACTCCCTGCGATCCCGCATTTTTTCCTGAGCTAGAACAACCGAACAAAATACGGTGAACGAAATGATCCAAACGGAAATGATTCGATAAGATTTCTTTTTCATTGTTCCATCCTCCTCACCGCTTAAAAACGACACGGCCTTCCTGGACAGTAATCATGACGTTCTGCAGTACCGAAAGATCGGACAAGGGATTTCCCTTCACAAACAACAGATCTGCTTTTTTACCCTTTTCAAGGCTCCCGATTTCCGATTCAAGCTTAAGGGCTCTGGCAGCATTGATCGTGGCCGCACGCAAACATTCCAAGGGAGACAATCCGGACAGCCGCAGCTGATTCAGCTCCTGGTGGAGACTTTTTCCGGGGATGCCCCCATCCGATCCGGCAGTAAGCAGACCTCCTTTTCTATGATATTCTCCGACCATGTTTCGCATGTTGGCAATTCCGGCGCCGTAAGCCTTATAATCCGAATCCTGCCATGTGCCGGCAAATCCATATTCATTTCCAAGCTCCTCTGCAGCCTTTATCCACTCGGGCAGGCCACCGAATTCCGACTCTCCCTTCAGCCCCTCCGGATTGCTGGTCAAAATCCAGATATAGAGCGTGGGATCCCAGACGACATTCTTTGCGATCATATGATCGACGATAGCACTTACCCTGTCGTGATCCGGATTCCACCATGCCGACGCTTCCCGAAGCATACCCTGCAGCCTTCTCGGTACCGGATCCGGCTGATGCGCAGGCGGGATGCTCCCCCATCCCAGTCCTCTCGGGTGCTCGATGCCGTCTTGTCCCATATCGATCGCATCATGTACAGGGACAAGTGCGATATGGCCGATAACCCTGAGGTTGCGGGCGTGGGCGACTTCAAGAATAGTCCGAAGAGACTCCCTAGAATTTTCAGAGCCGATTTTTATAAAGTCCACGCCTTCGCCGATATGCCACTCCAGTGCTTGGCGGAGGACTTCCTGGTTTTCGGTTTGAATCCCGCCCAGCCCGGGAGGACCGGGAACTCCGGATCCATTGAAAATCATCCCGCACTGATAGATAACGGGCCCGGAAGCCAGTCCATACTTTATCTCCTCGCCCTGGGCAAGGATTACATCCGGACCATCCCCGCAGCCCATTTCCTGAATACGGGAAATCCCGTAGCGCAGGAAATAGGGCCCCATCCAAGGCTGGTAGTGAACATGCATGTCAATCAGACCCGGAATCACGGTCAATCCACAGACATCGAAAACCTCAGCATCTTTCGGCAGGGGAATCCCAGAGCCTATCGCTTCGATTCTTCCGTCTCTGACCAATACCGTTTGATCAGGCAGCTTTTCACCCGATGAGACATCGATAACGTCGGCCCCCACAAATGCCGAGGCCTTTTGTCCTCCGATCTTCTCGGGCAGCCGGCACTGGATCGGTATCATCTCCATCCGGCCTCCTGAAAAGGGAACACGCCACAGTCGTCTCCTGTGAGAAAAATAGATATGCCCGTCTGAAGGATGCCATCGGGGCGTTTGCTCAAGTGCGATATCATCGGTCAGGGGCGTCGCCCGCCCGCCGGCAATCGCCACTCTCCAGAGATCAACGCTTCCTCTATCCAGAGACTCATAGACAATCTCTTCCCCGTCAGCGGACCAACAAAAACTACCGTTGAAACTCACCGTCGTCACCAACCGGCGCTTCTTTCCGTTTTCCATCGCAACGACCCAAAGATCCCGATTGTCCTGTGTCTGATAGGCAAGTCGTTTTCCTTCAGGCGACCACCGGGGATGCATTCCTTTGATTCCGAGCGGCTGAAGAGCGGCACCCTCTAACGCCAATACATGAATGTTCTGGTCGGAATCCAGAGAAAAGACAAGTTGTTTGCCATCCGGGGACCAATCCAGAGAAGGTTTGATCTCTCGGTCCGTTCGCCACAGCTCCCCGGGTTGGCTTTTCTTTTCTAAATCCAGAACCTGCACGGAAAAGGTTCTGACGTCTTTGTCTGTGGCAATACAGGCAATGTGCTTGCAATCCGGAGACCAGACAGGCGCAGCCCGTCTCATGGACCAGTCGGAGAGCTGTACGGCCGTCCCCCCTTCCACTGGAACTGTCCAGATAGAGCTCATCCATTCGAAGGCAATGAGCTTTCCGTCGGGAGACAGAGAGGGACGCAGCATACCGACATCGATAGTTTTGGAGACTTGCTCTGCTGGAAGCACACCCGGATTCCAGATACACAGGATAGCGACGAATCCCAGGAAAAAGAAATGCGCTCTATTCATTGTTTTGCTCCTCAAGAGATGGATTCGATTTCAGAGCTTCAAACTTCCAATTCCTTCATCAACTTGGAAGTTTGCCTTTTGTAAACCCCGATTCCGGAAATGGCCGTGCCGAAGAATGTGGCCAGAATTCCCGGAATGAAGCCAATGACATAGCTCACCGGGGTTATTCTTGTCCTTAAAACGTTGGGGAACACCATTGACATTTTCTGCATCATGAAGCCGATATCGAGGCCCTTAAGCTGCAGATAATATCCAAGAGCCAACCCCACAATTGTTCCTAGGGCAGAGCCGAGAATTCCGATCATGAGAGATTCCGCAATCAAGGAGCGGTAAACATGACCTTTGCTTTCCCCAATAGCCAACCTGACACCAATCTCACCATAGCGCCTGAGACTGCCCACCAAACCGGCATTCCAGAGTACGATAGACATGATGATGACAAAAACCAAGACAAAGATCGCTCCGAAATAATCCATGATATCAAGAAACAGGCCCAAATCGCTCTGGCTGCGAAGTGAAATCATTATTGGGGAGAAGGCATCGTCTTTTCTTGTAAACCGGTCGTTGAACGCAGCTGCAACGCTCTCGGCATTTTTCTCCCGATAAAGAAAATCGTTGAAATACCCGAGTATCTCACCGGCGGCATCCTGCATATCCAAAACCTTCTGGATATCGGCGATATCGGCAATCATGGCCCCCCGATCCATAGCCGAGACGCCGAAGCGTATCGTCCCGACAACGTCAAAATTGGATAGACTCATGCTGCCGTACATGGTCGAGCTGATGAGCGTTGCCGTTTCTCCGAGCCCGACTCCCAGCTTCCGGGCGAAATCATCGCTGATACAAATTTCACCCGGACTTCGAGGCAATCGTCCGGTGACGATGGATTTTTCAAGATTCAGAAGCCGGTGTTCCGGGCTGGAGGGCGAGAACAAATCTACAGCCAAACCTGCCACAGGCCCCTGAGACCGTGTTTCTCCCTTTTCGTCGGGAATATCCAGCAGGCCTCCGAACCTGATTCGGGGCGTCCAGAGGAGCTGCGGAAAATCACGCCTCAGTTTCTCCAAGAGATCCTTCAGACCGATATAGGCCAAGTCGTTGGGCATCTGATCGGATTCACCGCCATAGGCTTGGGACATGACCTTGACGTGCCCTGTTTGGAAATTCGCACTGGTGTCGATAAAACCGTCCAGCGCGCCCTCTATCCATGTGTGCATAAAAACGGTGAGCATCACCCCTGACATAACAACGATAACCGGGAACAGACTGCGCGATCTGTCTCTCATAATTCCCTTGAAAAGAAACTTGATCATGGGAGTTTCCCTCTCAGGGCGTCCGTTGGTTTCAACTTGGCTATCTTTCTTGTAGGAAGAAAGCTGACTATAGTGGTCATGATAAGCACAATGAGCGTCGTGCCCACAACCAAACCGGCAGTATAAGACGGGAAGAGTTTAGCCCCGAGGGCAAAACCGGACTGGCTTGTGAGTTCGGAAGGCAATCCGAATCCTTTGGCCGACAGAATCAAAAGCGGGATACCGTAAATGGCAGCAACAACGGCTGCAAAAACACCTTGCAAGGCACCTTCCATGGTAAACAGTTCGATGACCTGGGTACGGTTGAATCCGAGCGCCATCAAGGTCCCCATCTCCTTCCTTCGGCGGAAAATAGAGAGAACCTGTGTATTGAAAATGGCCAGCATAGCCAACAAGAGGAGAAAAGCATAGATGAACGCGGAACCGATAGTCCGCATTTGAACGATTTGTTTGATATCGCTCAACAAAAAATCCAGATTTTTGAAAATCCAATTCGGCTCATCAAGAGTTGCACGGACATCTTTGGCGATCACAACCAGAGTCGCCTCATTCTCCAAGAGCGTCATGGCCCGAAGCTTTTCAAGGGGAAGCCACATCTGCCCATTGTCTATTGTTGGAACAATAGTCTCCATAACCTGTACGATCCTGGCCTCCAATGCATCGAAGGTGCCATGCGTATCGCGCCATTGAATCGTGATGGTGTCCCCAGTCTCCAATCCAGCATTTTCAGCCATCCGGGTTCCTATCAAAACAGGCAGGTCTTCGGATGCCTCCTCCAAAAAACGGGAGGGCAACGAGACAACAGCTTGTCGGGGATCTATTCCTTTCAGAAGAACGGGCATGATGCGTCCCCCCGGATAAATCGTTCCCAGAACGATCAACACGGGAGCGGCTCTCCCGGAATCGACCAAATCTTTGAGCGTGCCCTGTATCGGAGAATGGGCATCTTTGAGGGAAAGGGGATCGAAGGGATCATACAGAGCATTCCAGTACTGCCCTCCTCCGAATTCGGCATCGATCGTTGCGTCCGAAACCTGCTCCAGCATGCCGATGTAGAATCCCTGCAGCCAAATAATGATTACAAATGAGAACGACAACACGGTGACGTTAAGCCAGGTGCGCAGACCGGCACCGAGAATATTTCTCAGGGCCAGCTTGAGGATGAGGATCATACGGTTTTCTTGGACACGTTCGGATTCATCTTTTCATCCAGGGCCACTTTTCCGTCGAACAGGGTGATTTTCCTGCGCAGATATTGAATGACTTTTTCGTCGTGTGTGGCAAAGAGAAATGTGGCATTCAACTCCAGGTTGAGCTGATCCATCGTTCGAAGGATGTGGTGTGAGTTTTCGGCATCGAGGTTGGCTGTCGGCTCATCAGCCAGAACGATTGGCGGTTTCTTGACAACGGCCCTGGCGATAGCCACCCGTTGGCTCTGCCCTCCGGACAGTTGGGCTGGCTTGGATTTCGCCCTGTCTGCCAATCCCACCCACTCCAGAGCCTCCATAACGGCCTTTTTTCTCTTCTCCGCCGGCATTTCAAGCAGGAGTAAGGGAAATTCCACATTCTCATAGACGGTGTACACGGGAAGCAGATTGAATGTCTGAAAAATGAAGCCGATGTGCTTGTTCCGCAGCTCTGCAGACTGCTTATGAGTCAGGTCCTCAACCCTTTTTCCCAGAACCTGAGCACTTCCGTGAGTCGGATTATCGAGAGAACCGATAATGTTCAGGAGTGTCGT
>JAFGNQ010000118.1 GCA_016926925.1 Candidatus Aminicenantota bacterium | reverse complement strand
TGCTTTTTTCATCTGTCCTCCTTATGTGATTGTTTTAAGAATACTTTACCCAAAATTCGTTGTCAATTAATTCCGGGGACATCATACTTATTTATTTTAGATTGGCGCCGAAACGCTAAGAAGATTTTTATGAAAAAATTTTTTAGCATATCTGGAAGAACCGTAATGGTGCTCTGTTTTTTTCCTGAATATACTTTATGTCAGACGAAGTACTTCGTCATTCCGCCGGTTTGAAGTGGCATGCCTACAGTTGGGAGTTTTATCTCGAATCCACATCCATCGATACCAAATTCGCTACCGCTCCGGTAGATTTGCCGGTCAGTGCAACCGTATAGAAGTTGTATGTGATCTTCACTGATTCCAGTGGAGCCATCGATGAGGATGTGGCAGTGCTTTTGAGGAGACATGATTTTTCCACCGGCATCAGGCAGACCTTGGCCTCGATAAATTCCGGTACCATGGTTCCAGGCGCAAATAGAAAACTTCTCACAGACAGCACCATCGATTATGCTGTGATCGATAACATGCATTCCTATGATTTGGAGCTGCGGTTTTTCGTAGGCGGCGATTCAGCGAAGTTTCATGGTGCCATATTCGTGTACCAAGAATAGACATTGCCTATCGGCCCAATCCCGGGTGCTCTTAGAAGTGATCCGCGATCCGTCTGCAAAAATTGATTCGTGTTTCATTCCTGTGAAAACCCATTCGTATCCTTGGCATTCACCATAACATTCGCTATTTGCCGCAGGAATTCGGTTCGTGTACAGTAGAAGAAGATTAGAAATAATTTCCAGCGAGGCAAACCATGATGCGACTCACTCGAAAAATAATTCTGATGGCAAGTCTTTTCGTTCTCTTTTTTTTCACTCTGTTTTTAATCAATCAAACGGCCCAAATCGTGACCTTGGCCCAAAACGTAAACCCCGGCTTCGGAAAAGTTGCTTTGTGGGGCCTTCTATCCCTGTATCTCTTGATGGTGGTTATCCCCGCATACTTATATTTCCGTCTTCCTCAGGCTTTATTTCCGCCCGAGAACAGCGCATCCCCTGAATATCGAGATTATCTTTCCCGCCTCTCCCGCCGTCTTAAACGAAATGTTCACCTGAAATCGGTCTCCCTGGAAACGCACTCGGATATTGAAGTTGCCTTTAAAAAACTGAGTGAAGTTGCGGATCGGCTGATCAATAAAAATGCAAGTGTGGTTTTTGTTTCAACCGCCATTTCGCAGTCGGGACGCCTGGACGCCTTTACCGTGCTTCTCGCACAAATACGGATGGTATGGAATGTGGCCATGGTTTACTATCAACGGCCCGCTCTTCGGGAAATGATACAACTTTACGCCAATGTTGCCGCCACCGCCTTTATCGCAGAGGAACTGAACGAAATCGATGTTTCCCGGCAGATCGAGCCGATCATCACCAGTGTCATGGGGACTTCCCTCAGTGCTTCTGTTCCGGGTATGAGCAAGATTGCCGGTATCGTCACCAATTCACTCATCACCGGAGCAGCCAATGCCTACCTCACCCTCCGCGTCGGTGCGATTGCCAAGTCCTATTGTTCCAGCTTGACCCGCAAAGAAAAGGGCTTTATCCGCCGATCCGCTTCTTTGGAGGCAGCCCGAATGCTCAGCAAGATCGTAATGACCTCTACGGCAAACATCTCCAAAGCCTTTATGGCCGCAACCGTCAAAACTCCAGGACGGTTCTCTCGTGATATCATCACATCAACATGGGGAAAAATTTCTTCCAAAAGGCCGAAAACAAAGCCATCGGATGAGGAAACCTAAATCATAATTTTTGGTCAATCGAGCGGAGAAAATCGCAAGTCAGGCTATGGTCCATTTCATGAATCCTGATCCGGCTCGAAGTTTATTTAATGCTGCGATTGTTCCATAATGTGGGCAGGTGAAATTTTTCTGTATCGGTTTATTATCATCCGTTAGGAGGAATGGACATGACAGCGAGACAAAAGACGCCGCTCTTATGCGAAGTATGCCAACAACCGAAAAAAATGAGCGACTTGTTTCCATTGGAAATGGTTCATGATTCCGTGTTGAAAATCATTCAGGAGGAACATCCCGATATACAACGAACAGGCCATATTTGCTCAAACGATCTCAATGCCTACCGCATAGAATTCATAAAAAGAGTCCTGGAAGAGGAAAAGGGCGAGCTCTCTGTGATAGAAGAGGAGGTTATCCGAAGCATCAAAGACCACGATACGGTCGCCAAAGACATCAATGCGGAATACGAACAGAGCATTACCTTCGGCGAGAAGATCTCCGACAAATTGGCCTCATTCGGAGGCAGCTGGAAGTTTATAATAAGCTTTTTTGTGGTGCTGTTGTTTTGGATCGTGTTGAATTCAGTGGTGATACTCACGAAAATATTCGACCCCTACCCGTTTATCCTGTTGAATCTTGTGCTTTCATGCCTTGCGGCAATCCAGGCTCCCATCATTCTGATGAGTCAAAACCGTCAGGACTCAAAGGACCGGATCAGGTCGGATTATGACTATCGTGTCAACTTGAAAGCCGAGCTTGAAATACGGCACCTGCACCAGAAATTGGATTATTTCCTCAAAAAGGAATGGCAAGCGCTGCTTGAAATTCAGCAGATACAGGTGGAGCTCATGAAGGAACTTTCAGAACGGAAAGAGAAATAGGCCGGCGATTCCACATCGCGCATCCCTTGATGAGACAACCGGATAAGTGAGAGCCGTAGCCCTCCGAACTTCATCAACCGTAAAAAGAACACCCTGGAGATCGTTGATTTATATCATCGCTGGCAGTTGGGACAGATATAGCAGGATCCGCCGAGATAGCTGATCTTCTTGATAGCTGTTCCGCAATTCAAGCAGGGCTTTCCGATTGCGCTCTTGTCCATAATCGGACTGTAATTGCCGGGCTTATCGAAGAGGTCGCGCTCGCTGGTTCTTCCGTTTTCAGAGATTGCCTGCCGGATCGTTTCCTTTACAGCCTTGTATAAGGCTTTTGCTTCCTCGGGAGTTATATTTCCGACTTTTCTTTTCGGGCTGATCTTGGCCCTGAAGAGGATGTCCTGAAGATAGCCGTTCCCGATTCCTGCAATGCTCTTTCCGTTGGTGAAGAAGGTCTTGATGCTTTCCTTTTCTTTGTCTTCATATTGATCGATAAAATCGTTGAATTTCTTTAAAGAGAAGGCAGCGTCAACCGGAGAAAGGGCATTCGCGCGGATTATGACCCATTTGTTTTTCTTCCACTGCTCGTAAGTCGATATAAAACCCCACATTTGGATGACAACAGTCAAGCAGGAATGATCTTCGAACTCAATAATCAAATCATACTTTTTCGGCAGTTTGGCATCGGGATTGTGATAGAGAACCTTACCACCGAATTCATCCATGACTATGGCTTGGTCTGGCATTAATCCGATGTGGATGCTGCGCCCGGCCGAAGTGATCTTCCCGACCGTTTTCTTCATCAGATGGTTCTTTACTATTTCTTTAGAAGGCCCGAAAAAAACCCATTTGCGATCGCTTTTTCCCATATCGCACTCGAGTATACGCTTTCCTTTTATCGTTTCCTCGAGCTGCCTTCCAATAGTTGATGCTTCAGGAAGTTCGATCATGGTCTCCTCCTTTTAGAGAATGGTCTTAAGGAGATTCCCCACCACCACCCCCAGGTATGTGCCGATCACGTATCCCCAGATCCCAACAAGAAGTGCGGGCAGCACCAATTCCTTCCAACCTTTGGCTATGGCCATGGCCGCTGCCGACACCGGCCCTCCGAGTGCTGCATTGACGGAAAGCCCGAGGTCTTCGAGATTCATTTTAAAGAGCCTCCCCAGGCCGAAAGTCGTGACAAAACAGATAACGGCTATGACGACACAGTAGAGAAACAGAAGCGGCGCTTTGAGAATAAGGCGCATCAAATCGGCAGGTACGCCGATGAGAAAGAAGAAGAAGTAGATCAGATAGGTTCCCAGTTCCTCGGCTCCATGGATGTTCTCCAGACGTTTATGGAAAGCCGTGGCCGCAATCATACAGAAAGTCGTCATCAGAAGGAAGGGGTTTCCGAGTATATCTTTGAGCATGTTCGGCATGCTCAGGGTTTTTATCGCCCCGGAAATCTTCTGTGCAATGGCTGCGATGAATACGGCCAGGGCCAAGGCTTTGGCCATATCCAAAAGTGAGATGTCTTTTCTCTTCCAAAAGCTTGCAGCTTGGAGTGTGTCCGATCCATCGGCTTCTTCGACTGCTTTCTGGTGGGGCATGGGATATTTTTTTCTGAAAAATCCGATTCCTGTCAGAGACATCAGAACAAAAAACATGGTGGCCATAATGACATTGTCGGCAACCATCAAGGCATTGAGCTGTTCCGAGAAGCGGGCCGCACCGGCTGCGTCCGAAGGCATAAAGGTAGCGGACAGCGCCACGAAATTTACCGCGCCGCCTGAGTAGCTTCCCGTCATCACACCGGATGTCTCTGCGGCGAACGGAAGGAATGCGTTAAAGATGAAGGCGGCCGTGATGCAGCCGATGACTGTTCCCAATACGGATAAGTGGAAGGCCCCGAAGGTTGCGCCGCTGGTTTTGATTATTTTGAATATATTGGCCCGGAAGAGCAGCAGCGGAATGGCCAGAGGCACGAGATAGCTCTCGATCACCGTATAGCTCGGAGATTGAATAGGGAGGACTTTCGTATTCGAGAGAACAATGGCGATGATGATGGCTATGACGGGACCGGTCAGCTTTGATGCCCACTTGTAATGCTGTTCCAGATAGATGCTCAGAGCGACGGAACAAAGGATGATCGTCCAGATGGTCCAAGCGTCATTGGGATGAATGAGCGATTCCATGTTGTCCTTTTAGTGTCCCAGCATTGCGAAGCCCAAATTTTACCTGGACGCATTTCCTATAGCAAGAACAATTTCCATGCTTCCGTCGACTGCAGCGTCATTTCGACCTTGACTCAATATTCCATTCTCGTTCTCTGTGCTCATTAAAATGATTCGAACCGCCGGGAAAAAGTCTGCTCAAAAAGAATAACGGGTTTTCTCTAATTCCGATTGACATTCTATATTCGGCTTATTAATCTTTTCATAAATATGAAATCGTGAAAGGAGATCCTATGAGGAGAAGTGTTTTTGCTTTGCTTGGAATTCTGCTGTGTGTTGTTCTCGTTTTGCCGAAATCGGGTTTTAGCGTCGACCGGACGAGCGGAAAACCGATAGTCACAAACAAAGACAAAGTCCTTATGATTGCGGTGCAAGGCCGGATCGAACCTGCCGAGCCGAATCTCAGCTACACCACGACCTGGGATGGCAAGCCCAAGCGGGCCATAGGGATAGGGGGCATCAACTATAATCTGGGAATCGGCGACAAAATCTTCGGTTGGGCATGCGGTGACAGAGCGACCATGGGTGTTGCCACTGGTGGCGTCGGAGAAGGTCGGTCCGCCAGCGGTTACTATTCTTTCGTCTCCGTCGGCAATGAAATCAAAATCTTGAGCGGCAAAGCCCAAGGCGAGAAGGGGATCGTCATCGGTAAATTCGGAAGGTATGTGCTCCTCCATTTCGACGACGATACGCTTGAAAAACTTGCCATCGGCGACACCCTTCATGGCAAGGCCTGCGGCATAGGGCTCAAGATCGAAGGTTATGACGATGTTTTTGTCCACAGTATGGCGCCCGAACTCTTGGAAAAGCTCGGCATCATGGACGTTAACGGTAAGCTCGAAGTTCCTGTCGTCAAGGAGATTCCGGCTGAGATCGTCGGCCAAGGATCCGGGGGTGGAGCCACCTTCGGCAACTGGCACATCCAGACCTGCTATCCCCCCGATATAAAAAAATTCGGATTGGACGAGCTGTGCTTCGGAGATCTGGTTCTCCTTAAAGATATTCAAACGGATTATGGAAAGGGGTACTACAGAGGCGGGGCGACAGTGGGCATAGTCTGCAGCGGCCCGAGCGATATTTCCGGTTTGGGAATCGGGGTGACTCCCATCCTGTCCACCCGCTTCGGTAAATTGGTGGCCCGGATTGATGCGTCGGCCAATATCGGAAAACATCTCGGTATCATGAAGAAAAAATCTCCTGCATCCGCAAGCAGGGCAGTGTTCAAAACCAACAAAGACAAGCTCATCACTACGGCTGTGCAGGCGGTGGTTCAGCCGGCGAGCGGATTTGACGGTTGGGGCTATCCCATAACGTACGACGGCAAGCCAAAACAGCTTATCGGGATGGCTTCGATCAATTATACGGTCTCCCTGGGAGATTCAGCTTACGGTTGGGCGAGTGCGGATCATGTCGAGCCCGATGTCACTGTGCAAGGCCGCGATCATTCCTCTCCATATGAATGTGCCATCGCCATCCTTGCCTGTATCGGAAATAAAGCGAAAGTCATTTCCGGCGAAGCCAAGGGTTCCGAAGGATTCTATATCGGCAGACACGCCGGTTCCGATGATCTCTGCTGGTTCCCGAAGGATGTCATCGAGAAGCTCGCCTTGTATGATAAGATTCAGGTTAAGGCCTGTGGTGTTGGGCTTCAGATCGAAGGCTTCGAGGATGTGAGGGTGAGCAAGCTTTCACCGGGACTGCTGGAAAATATGGGGATAACCATAGAGAACGGTCAGCTCGTGGTCCCTGTCGCGATGGAGGTTCCGGGCCATATCATGGGCTCGGGAATTGGGGGCCCGACCATAGAGGCCGTCGATTACGATATCCAGACGACGGATCCGAAAGTTGTCGAGGAATACGGTCTAAAGAATATCAGGCTTGGTGATATCATTGCCATCCGGGATCACTACGATTACTACGGACGGGGAAGGTACGAAGGAGCCGTGACCATCGGCGTTTGCATCCACGGCTGGAGCGATTTGGCGGGTCATGGTCCGGGTTTGAATCCTGTCCTCAGTGCCCTGCCGGGCAAGATAAAGACGAGAATCGACCCTCACGCCAACACTGTCTACTACCTGGGAATCAAAGAAAAACCGGCCGAGTGAGCATTGAAAAAGAACCTTTAGTGATTCTCGTTATTCATCAGCGAGAGTCAGCATCGATTGCCTGATGGGGAATGATCGAGGTCCTACCGAATCATTCTCTTTTTTGGTTGATAAGCGGATTCGAAGGGATATCAGCTTTATGGAGGGGAGGCAGGAGAACAATGAACATTAAAACCAATCGCCGAAAGGGCATCGCTTATGGTTTGCTGATTCTTTTTTTGATTTTGGTAGCGAAGCCGCCATCTCTTAACGGTGTCGGTTTTCAGAAGGACAGGGCGAAAATCGTGCTTCAAGAGGGAATCGACCTCTACGAAGAAGGAGAATTGGAAAAAGCTGTCAGCAAATTCTCGAGCCTTCTGGCCCAAACAGAGGATAAGGACATTTTAACGGATGCCTGCTTCTATCTATCTCTAATCTATTTTCGATTGGGGGAAACTCTTGTCTGCAGACAGTGGATAAAGAAAGTGCTCGTAAATGCTCCTGGAAGGAATCCCGAGTCCACGGATCCGCCCGATTTTATCAAGCTGTTCGACGAAGAAAAAAGGATCTACGGGGTGGAGTTGATGGAACGAGAGAGGGCCGAGAAGAAGATCAGTCCAACCAAAGACGTGAAAGAAACGAAAGCTATTGCTGAAAAGAGAGAACCGGTTGAAAAAATCGCTGTCAAGACCGGGGGAAAAAAATCAGGAGGCAAAACCCTTTTTTTGGTGATAGGAGGTATTCTGATAGCCGGAGGAGTGGCCGCATTGCTGCTGCTGAAGGGCAAAGAAAAGGAGGAAGCTGGGAGCATCCAAGTCAATTCGATCCCGTCGGGTGGCAATGTGTTTTTAGATGGAGCCGACACAGGCAAGCTAACGAACTGCACTTTGACAGGACTCGCAGCGGGAATGCATTCAGTCGGGATTTATAGAGACGGCTACGAGGATTTTGTTCAGAATGTCTCTGTGGAAGCCGGGAAAACGGCGACTGTCAACGCCATGCTCACCGCGCATTCCATTACAGTCACCCAGCCAACAGGTTCCACAATCTGGACTCATGAAGAGGACGTGGTCATTGAGTGGACTGTGGATGGAAGCAATCTAAGAACAGGTCTCAAGCAGGAGATTCGCAACGCGGCATTGGATAAGAGTCGTTCTTTCGTGAACGTACAGATTCGAAGGAGAGCGATGCAGGGTCGATACATCTCCAACCACAGGAGAGGGACAGACCGGAAGTCACGACTCACGAAAGATGGAGCACCCGAAGCGAGTGGGGCGGCTCGGCCACAAGGGGACATAGTTGTTGGAACTGATGGTGCGTTGAAAAATAAAGATCCGGAAACGGAGCGGATCAATCCAAGCCGAATGAATAGGGCTCCAACGTCTTTTGAAACGGGGCTTCAAGAAGAACGAGGTCCGGCTGCCATCTCTTCAGTTAAGATCGATCTCTATAGAAACAGTGATTTAGCGGATACCATTGCCTCCGAGACTCCGAACAACGGGAGCTTTAACTGGACTGTGGATTCTTCGCTGAGCGAGGGGGATAATTACAGAATCAGGATTTCCTGCACATCGGATTCCTCGGTTTATGGGGAAAGCGATGCATTCGAAATCGTTCATCCCCGGTCAAGGATAGCATACGTTTACGATGGTGATACGGATACTGCGAATTCCTTCAAGGATTTTCTCGAGACAAAGGGATTCCAGGTAACGCTGGTTCCTTTATCTACTGTTTCCTCGGGTATGTTCAGTGCCTATGATTTGATCATCATATGTACGGATACCGGGTACTGGGATAATATAAACCAGGTCCAGGCAATAAACAACTCAGGCAAGCCCATCATCGGACAAGGCAGGGGAGGATACTACTTTTTCGGCGAGTTAAACCTCAATATCGGCTATCCTAACGGTATGTCTGCAGAAGATACCAACCTTATCGTGCTGGAATCCAGCCATCCCGTGTTCAACAGCCCCAACGATATGAATGTGACCATAGGACAGAACATATCCCTTTATACATCGACTATCAGCAGGTCGATCCATCTGTATTCTCAATCTATACCCGTCATTCCCTTGGCAGAGTCTGTGGACTTTCCAGGCAATTATCTCCTTTTGATCGAACAGGAGCGCTACATGCTGTGGGGCTTCGCTGCAGGGCCGAATGCGATGACCAAAAGGGGCAAGGACTTGTTCGAAAATGTGGTCCATTTTATGAGGGGCGAATGAGATTCCTGGGTTGGCGGTTTTTGTTATAGCGGTTAAAAACGGAAAGCAAAACCCAGCTTCAGTTGAAATCCGGAAAGACCGAGCTCGAAGTCTCTGCTGCTGTTGCTGAAGGAATCGATGGGCCAATAGTTGGTGGGGAATTCCACTTCCAGTTCTCCCCAGGGAGCTGTCATTTTTTCCTGTTTTATGCCCCATCGACCATCCCATGATTCGCTCATGTCACCTTGAGCTTCGAACCCCGGTCCGGATATTTTTTTGGCGACTTGGTACGCATAGCTTCCTTCAAAAAAGACGGCCAGGATTTTTGTTACGGCATATTCCAGCCGTCCGCCAAAATCCAGCGCAATTCCGATGCCCGTCCCCTTTGCCTCGAGCAACCCGGCCCTATTAATAACGGTGTATGCATAACCTGGTCCCTGAACTCGCCAGGCATAATTCCAATTGGAAAGATAGCTGCACCGGACAAACATAGGGCCGCCGGCCAGAAATCCCTCGAATGTGAAAGCCTTTGTTAGTGTTTTTATGATATGAATGCCGATCTGGGGAATGTATGCATTTGCCGAAAGCGAAAAAGGCGCATACATCAATCCCTCGATATACTGCTCGTCGAAGAGTTCATGCCGTATGTATTGGAAATCGATATCCGAATCACTCTCCGCCGAGATGTATCTGAAACCGACCGACACAGCATACGTTCTGTTGAGACGATATTTCAGACGCATGCCCAGCGGAAAGGCTTTTTTTATTTTTTCCCTCTGTCCGTCCTGACTTTGACTCCAAGTAAGAATTTGGCCCTGAGATTGCAAATAGTCGAAATAGTCGTCGTACGCAAATTTTTGGATTTTATCCTCGTAATCCGCAAAGAGGTTGAAGTCTGCCGGACTTATTGGGGTGTAGCCGCCGTAGAATTCGATCTGCAGTTTTCTGTAGTCCGCAGCACTTTCACTCCCCTCTATCTTTTGAGCCTTCACGGCCTTTCTCTTTTCTTCCATGCCTTTATTTTTTTCGGCCTTTGTTGCTGCAGGATTGAGCACGTTAAAAAGGAATAAGAACGGAAAGATCCGTAAAAACGTCAGTCCCCGGGAATATTTTTTATCTTGAAAATCTTTCATATCGGGTCCTCTTCTTTCCTTAATCGGGCATAATCGACTCGTCCAAATCCAGGCTTTTTTGTTTCAGCCAGCGGACGATATCGCTGAAAAGCTCTTCGGGTTGAGTCAGAGAAACAGCATGGCAGCTGGAGGCGTACAAGGGGAACCGAATGATGCGCGTGTCGAGGCCCTGAATGCCGGGAAATGCTCCCGGTCTATAGTTCAGTATGATTTGCCCGGGACGTTCTTCACCTGGAGGTGATGACTCGGCATGCAGGATGGATTCGATAATGCTGTCATGTCTGGCCAGGCTGGGGGGGATGGCTGCCGAGTAGACGACAAGGTCCAATGCCGCATTTGTGATAAATGTATCCACATGGGCGACGTTCTGCAAAAACATGTCTCCATAACGTGCATCGTCGATGTTGACTTCATATCCTCTCACCTTGGCCACGTTCAGAACATGGAAGGCCCAGTTCGCGTGGTAGTTTGTGGAGAGAAAATAGCGATCCCAGGGTTGAAGCGTACCGAAGACGGCACTCATGTCTCCAGGCTCCTGGGTGATGTTTTGGGCTTCCTTTTGTGCCGGATAGAGGAAGAGGGATTTTATCCGATGAGACGTGTCATCGGGCATGAGCTCAAAAGCGTAATCCGTGTCGAAAATCCGGTAAGCATTGGAGCGGGAGGAGGCATAGAGTTGAGGAATAGCCGTAACGTCCGTTCCCGTAATTATGCCCAGGTTTTGAGTGGTGCGGAGCAGTCGGGCTGCATTATTGAAAAAGCTCGTCAACCAATCCCTTGGTTTGGTGAAGATATAGACATCGCGTCCGGCCACATCGCTGATGAAGGTCAAAGGATCGCTGTGCATATCGGGATCATAGAGAATTCCTGTTTCTTGCTCGAGTTGGTCGATGAGCCCACCGGGCGCCAGCAGCATGTCATCGGTTATCTGTGACTGGTAGCCGTAGGATAAGGCGGGTTGAATGAGTATCTGTTGTCCGAACTGACGGGAAATCACCTCTGGAGGCACGATTTGGTCTCGAAACTCCGGAAACACGGCATCGAAATGGGCCTGCAGTTCAGCCCCCAGTGCCTCATCCTGGTACATCTCATTTCCGTTCCCGTAGTCTGCATAATTGAGCAGGATGTGAAGCATGACCGTTGCCCTTGTGCCTCCGTAGCTCTCTCCGACAATGATCACGGGATTCGGTTTCAGTTCGGGATGATTATGAAAGAGGTGCAAGATGACACGGATGAAATCAGCTGCATCGAAAAAAGGATTGAAATTCTGGGAGTTGAACTCCCGGAATCTGGAATCAAAATCGTGAACGTTGTTCATCAAGTTGTAGGAAAATCCTGTCTGCCTGGCATCGATGTAAAGCAGATTTCCCAGCCGGGTCCACGGATTCGGATTCTTCATATAGGCGTTGCCTCCGCCCTCGATACGGTTGTCCAGAGTGAAGCGGGATGTGTTCATGCTCATCAATCCTGAGCTGGAGGCGCTTCCCGGTCCACCGTTGAAGAAGACAAAGAGAGGCTTTTCTGCACTCTTCCGATCGGCGGGATGAAAGCTGTACCAAATCCGGGCTTCGGAAGAGCGCAGCATGAGACGCGAAAAATGACTGCCGTAGTGAAAATAGAATGTTTGGGGCTCGATAGTGATAAAACCTGCTTTGTTTTGAAGGGGGTGTATATTTTCTTTACATTGAAGGCAGTCGACGTATACTATTTGCCAAACGTACAGACAAACCACAACTGAGAAAAAACGTTTCATCAAACCTCCCTAAATAAATAAAAGGCCTTAAGGCACGGTATTTAATCAACAAATCTTGTGCTGCATTGGATGATAGCACGACGGCCTTTTCCTGTATCTTGAATTGGTTGATTTGCGCATCTATTGGAACAGCGATATCGGGGCCTTGTTTTTCTAAAGAGTTTGTAGTGCTAAGTTTAAGCAATAGCATTTGCAGGATTTCCGTATCACGGAATCAAAACGAAAACATGAAGCCCAGTCTGTATCCCGGGTTAGCTCCTTTCAAAAGGGGATGAACAATATCGAAATGTATGATCCAGAGTTTCGTCCCGACCATAAAGTAAGGATAGATTTGGGAACTGTTTCGTGTGTACTCTAATCCGGTACCCCCGTAAAGGTGGAAAATAACGATTTTGCGGGGAATCATATAGGCAGCCCCTCCCTGGAAAATGAGATTCTCGTCGGATTTATCGTAATCCATATTGCCCGTGAAATACACATTTTTGGCGACCTGGTGCTTAAGGCCAATGCTCATGGGAGTGATGAAGAAGGAAAAGTTGAGGTAGTTGTCTGGAAACTTTGATTTGCGGGAATAAGCCAATGCATCTTGTGCTATGAAACCCATAATCCATAGCGCTAAAAGAATGATGACGGGATACCTTTTCATATCGTCCTCCCTTTATTTTCCGTATGATCATTACATGTGCAATTTCCATGCCATTTTTTCCCGAGCGACCCAACCGAACTTTCTGTCCGGAAAAGAGGACAAAAAACGGGAAAATGCGTCTGTATTGAGTCAAATGCAGTTTTCGAAACGCTTAATGCTATTCTGCTTTGCAAAAGCAGAGGAGAATGAGCGATAATAAAAAATGTCAGAATGAAGCAGAAAGATATTCATATCAAGGGTGACAGAATTCACGCCCTGTTCAGCGGTAAGCATGCATATCTTTCGAATTTTTATGAGGTGATCGCTTATCTCGTACAGGAACCTATTCCCTCTGAGACGATAATGATCACTCTTGAAGAACATGATACAGCAGGCGAGATGTGCGAGATTGTGATGTGCGTCTCGAAAAATTCCGAATATCTGGGCCGTCGGGAGCAATATGCCCGGTGCATTTACTCCGGATTCTCAGATATTCTTGATAGGCTCGTGGTCGTTGATAATGTCGGCCGACATCCCGGCTATTTGGCTTTGGACCCTCGAGTTCGGTCGGAAATGTTTTTGGAAACCGATCTCAACGGATCAAGTCATCTTATCTTGAATGCGGAGTTTTCTTCCGGCCGAGTGAATCCTTCTACAAAGAAATGGTTTCAACGACTGACAGATATTTTAACTGAATAGTCCAGGCTAGATCGAGACGGAGATGTGAGATGAGTTTAAAAGAGAATAAACGGCCAATCTTCTTCTTCCTCATTTGTCTCTTTTTGAGTTTCTTTCTTTCCCGCTGCGAAACAGCCGGCTCACTGACTCGAAAAAGGATCAAAGCTGTTGAGAGAGGATTGCTCAATGCCGTGGTTTTTAAAGGCGAGACCCCCGAACGAATGAAGCTTTCCGAGCGCATGCAGTTTTACAGGATTCCGGGTGTCAGTGTCGCGGTTATCGACAAATATGCGCTGGAGTGGGCGAAGGGTTACGGTGTCGAAAGGATCGGAACCGGAGTCCCTGTCACTCCGGATTCTCTCTTCCAGGCTGCATCGTTAAGCCAGTCTGTCACTGCTGTCGGAGTGCTTCGTCTCGTTGAGATGAAAATGATCGACTTGGATGGGGCTGTGAATGCCCAACTGCGTTCCTGGAAGCTCCCTTTGAGCAGTGCTGCCAAAGAAGAAAATGTTTCCCCCAGGCTCCTTCTCTGCCACAGCGCAGGGCTTGCCTCCCTCCGGATCTCCGGCTATCCTCCGGAAAAGCCGTTGCCCACTCTCTCCGATATTCTTCGAGGCAGGAAACCTTCCGACTCCCCCGGAGTGTATGTCTATGATGAGACGGGTACGAAGATGCAATATTCTGAGCTTGGCTATGCCGTCCTGCAGCAGCTTATCGAGGACGTAACAAAAAAACCTTTTTTTGAAATCATAGAGGAGACCGTTCTTAATCCCCTCCGAATGACGCAGAGCACGTACGCGGTTCCCTTACCTGATATTTTCAGGGCGAAAGCAGTTGCCGGTCATGACCGCCAAGGGAATCCGTTGGAAGGGGGGTGGCTCCATTATCCCGTCGCCGCAGCTTCCGGTCTGTGGTCGACGCCCTCGGATCTTGCCCGTTTTGCCGTCGATGTCATGAAAACAGGCCTGGGGCAATCCCGTACAATCGTCTCTTCCGAATCGGTCCGATTGATGCTCACGCCGCAGTTGAGCAGTGAGGGGCTCGGATTCGAAGTCAAAGAAAAGGGCGAAAACCTCTACTTTTCGCAGAGGGGCGGCAATGAGGGATTCCAGTGTTGTCTTGTCGCCTATCCTTCCCTGGGGAAGGGAGCGGTCATCATGGCCAACTCGGACAACGGAGCCTACTTGATCGATGAGATACTCCGCAGCATCTCGGATGCCTACACCTGGCCGCACTTTATCCCTACGATAAAGACCTATTACAGGCTCGATCCATCCATTTACGACCAGTATGTCGGGAGTTATGAGGTGAATCCGGATTACAGGCTCGAAGTCAGCCATGAGGATTATTACCTGATCATTCAACCCACGGATCAAGCCCCCACAAAATTTTTCGTCGAGAGCCCTACCCGGTTTTTTTCCGTGGATCCCTATACCGAGATCCGTTTCCTCAAGGATGATACGGGCAAGGTTACGAGCTTGCAGCTGACACAGCGCGGTCAGACTTCGAAAGCTGATAAAATCGATTGAAATTTCGTGCCGGTGTGCATCAGCCTGCTTCTGTTTCCCTCGAATGTTCCCATGTGGATCGTGTATACTCAATTGGAAAAAGCGGCGAGTCGATTGAACTTTGCCTATAAATTGAGTTAATATCGTTCGCGCAAGCAAAGCAACAAGGAGGATCAGGTGCTGAATCTCTCATCGGTTTTCGATTACAGTGTCATGGAGCACCCGCAAAAAACCGCGGTTATCTTTGGTGACAGACATCTGAGCTACGCTCAAATGGGAGCCGCTATCAACCAGGTCGCCAACGGCTTAAGCGCTATGGGGATCGGCCGGGGCGACAAGGTGGCTCTAAGCTGTCCGAACCTGCCTTATTTTCCCATGGTGTATTACGGAATCCTGAAGACAGGGGCTGTAATCGTTCCCTTGAACCTGCTCCTGAAAGGTAGGGAAATTGCCTATCATCTCCAGGACTCTGAGGCGAAAGCTTATTTTTGTTTTCAGGGGACATCCGAATTGCCCATGGCTCAGGAAGGATTCAAGGGATTTCAAGTCTCGGATTCGTGTGAATATTTCAGCGTCATCACCGCCGATCCCTCTGCGGCATCTCCGATCAAAGGCACACATACGCTCGGCCAGCTGATGGCCGACCGATCTCCGGTTTATGAAATGGTGCAGACCAACCCTGACGATACCGCTGTTATTCTCTACACGTCCGGCACAACGGGATTTCCAAAAGGTGCGGAACTCTCTCACTCCAACATGGTGATGAATGCCCGTGCCTGCTGCTCCCTGTTGGGGCTCACCCTTGACGATGTTCATGTCGTTGTTCTGCCTCTTTTCCATTCATTCGGACAGACTGTGCAGATGAATGCCGGTTTTTCCATGGGGAACACACTCATCTTCATCCCTAGGTTTGTGCCGGAGGCCGTCCTCAGTGCTGTCCAGAACGAGAAAGCCACGGTTTTCTGTGGCGTTCCTACTATGTATTGGGCCATCTTGGATTATGAAGATAAGGACAAAAGGTACGATATTGAAAAAATTGCCAAAACGCTTCGTATTGGCGTTTCCGGCGGTGCGTCCTTGCCGCTTGAGATCATTAAGGGATTTGAAGAAAAATACAAAATTCCCATCATCGAAGGCTACGGGCTCTCGGAAACCAGTCCCGTCGTGGCCTTCAATCACCTTCACAAAGAGCGCAAACCCGGCTCCATCGGCACGCCTATATGGGGCATTGAAGTGAAGATCTTTGATGAAAACAACAGAGAACTTCTGGAGGAGGAAGTGGGGGAGTTGGTCGTTCGCGGGCACTGTGTGATGAAGAAGTACTACAACAAACCCGAGGAAACAGCTGAGGCGTATAAAGGGACTTCCTGGTTCCATACGGGTGATTTGGGCAAGAAGGATGAAGACGGCTACCTCTACATCGTCGACCGCGTGAAAGACATGCTCATCCGCGGCGGTTTTAACGTCTATCCGAGAGAGGTCGAAGAAGTCCTGATGACCCATCCGGCGGTTTCGTTGGCTGCCGTCATCGGCGTGCCGCACCAACAATACGGAGAAGAGGTAAAGGCCTATATCGTTCTCAAGGAAGGTCAGAAAATAACGGAATCGGAAATCATCCGATGGTCGAAGGAACAGATGGCTTCCTATAAATATCCACGTATCGTCGAGATTCGTGATTCACTGCCCATGACAGCCACCGGGAAGATCCTCAAGAAAGAGCTGAAAGCCGAAATGGAATAGCACTCACCGGTCTCCCATCCATCAGATTCATTTTGCAGTGTGCACCTGCAATTCTAGGTTTCCATTTTTACGATGAATCCGGCATGAAACACCGGTTCTTGAATGAGAACGCAAATTCCTGCTTCGATTACTTGAAACATCCCTCAGTCTTTGAGTAAAGTTAAGGAAGCGTGTTCGTTCGAAAGGAGAGATATCCATGAAAAGCGTGCCCCTGATTCCTCCGGTGTGTTTGACGGCGACCTACAGGTTCGGCAAATCGGATGACCTGATCGATGTGGTTCAAAATCATTCGGGACACCTCTATTCGCGTTGGGACAATCCCACGGTTCAGGAAACCGAAAAATCATTGGCTCATCTCGAGGACTATCCCCATGCTCTTGCCTTCGGGTCCGGTATGGCCGCTATAACCACGTCCATCCTGGCTTTCATTGACAAGAGCAGCCGCATCGTCTACCAGCGAGAAGTCTACGGCGGAACGCACGAGTTTCTCCATGATTACCTGCCTAGACTGGGGGTCGAGACCGTTGGCGTCAATTGTGATGACACGCGCCGTTTTCAAGAGGAAATAGAAAAGGGTCTGTCCGTTCTCTATCTCGAAACACCCACGAATCCGTTGCTGCGGGTCGTGGGTTTGGAACCTTTGGTGAGAGCTGCACACCGACAGGAAGCGCTCGTCATGCTCGATTCCACATTCGCTTCACCCCTGAACCAACATCCCAAAGATTTCGATGTGGATATCGTCATCCACAGCGCCACCAAATTCCTAGGAGGCCATCATGACATCATGGGCGGATTCATCTGCTGTGCGGAGTGGTGTTTCGAATCCATCTGGAGCTCGAGGAAACTGTTGGGAGGAATCATGGATCCGCTGACCGCATTCCTGTGTCTCAGAGGAATGCAGACCTTGGAGCTTCGTATTCTGCGCCAGAATGACAGTGCGCTGAAAATTGCACGGTTTCTCGAAAAACAGGAGAAAGTCAGGGCTGTCCATTATCCCGGGTTGTCCAGCCATCCGGATCATGAGACTGCCAAGCGCCAGATGAAGGGCTTCGGCGGCATGCTGAGTTTTGAGCTGGATGCGGATTTCGAGAAGACGAAGAGTTTCATGGACAGCTTGAAATTCATCAAATTAGCCACGAGCCTGGGCGGCGTAACCAGCCTGGCCACCCAGCCTATCACCAACACCCACGTCGGCTTGAGTCCCGAATCCAGAGCTAAAGCCGGAATCAGCGAGAGCCTGGTGCGTCTCTCCGTCGGCGTCGAGAAAGTCGAACTGCTGATCCAGGATTTGACACAGGCACTTTGCGCCCTAGATTGATTTCAGAGAGTGAATCCTTGACGGAATCATCTCCAGAAACACCTCAACACCACTTGGCAAGACAGTCTTGCCTTCAGACCTGTTTATTGATGATTCTTAAATCCTGCTCTGCTTTTTATCTCCTGGTAATTTTAAGTCGTAACCTTTTTCAGCCTGCGGGTTCGGATCAGAAGTTGACCCTTACCGCGAGTTGGACCACTCTTCCGTGGAAATAGGTAATGGCATCGCCAAATGTTTCCTGATCGGTCCAATTGTTGTAAACCGTCCACACGTTCTTGTGGTTGAGAAGGTTAAAGGCCTCTATGAACAGACTGAAACGGTTATTCATAAAGGTTTTGCCCAGGCGGACATCCACACTGGAATAAGTAGGCGTTCTGAACGGATTTCGCTTTTCGGCAACAGGATCGTCGGGTCTGTCCAGGCGGCCGTCGTTATTTTTATCGGCAAGCGCAGCGGCGCTGTATGGAAGCCCGCTCTGGATGGTGACCAGCGCACCGAGAGTGAATCCGAACGGCAGCTGAGCCGATCCGCTGAGGACGAATTTGTGGGGGATGTCGTACTGAGCCGGCCCGTAGTCTTTGGAAATGTCGTTGGGATCCTCAGGGGTGTTGTTGAAGTTGTCGCCGGCTGTGTCTCTCCATCTGGACCAGGTATAGCTGGTTAAAAACTGGAAGCCGTGGCTGAATTTCTTTTGCAGGGATATGTGGAACGAGGTGTAGTCGGCCCAGTTGTCATATCCGATCGCCCGTCTCTTGACTCCTCCATCGGTGGTCCCTGTGTTGTCCAGTTTCCAGTTGACGACTCTTTGGCTGTAGATGTCTCGTCCGTTGCGGTCCGTGAACTCGAGTGATAGAGAAAGGTCGCGTATGATCTCCCTTTCGATTCCGATGCTCCAGGCATCAGAGTAGGGAGTCTTGAAGGGGGTCTCGAGAAATCGGATTTCAGAAGGTGGCACCTCGATTCCCGGCGCCGGCGGACCTCCCAGGAATTCGGCAAGCCCCCAATAAAGTTTGACAATATACCCGATTCCACCGTAATTCTCGTCCAGAAGAAGCGCATTGCCTGTCTGATGATCGTAGAAACGGCCGATGTGTCCTCGAATAACGGTCTTGTTGTCTTGGAACGGATCCCAGGAGAATCCGAACCGGGGAGCAAGCTGGTTGTGATTCCAGGGAGACATCCGGTCGAACCGCAGCCCGAAATTGAGCACCAGGTTGGGCATGACCTCCCAGCTGTCCTGGACATAAGCGCCGTAGCTTCTCAAGACGACGTCATAGCTGAGACCCCGGCCGACAGGGACGAAGGATTGAGTCAAAATGGGAAAATCTCTGCTGTCCGTTGCATAAAGGACCGCGTTATGTATCAAAATATACCCGGTCTGATGATCGTTTATAAACCTGAAACCCGTTTTGAAAGTGTGATTCCCGGCCATATTGTCGACGTTGAAGGTCAGATCCTCGGACCACTGGAATTTCTGGTTGTTGAACTCGCGCGGATCCTCCATCGCCCTTCCCGAGGTGAAGTTAGGGAAATATTCCGCCGGAGTTTCCGTGACATTCGGCTCATTGACATCTTTCCTGGTGAGGTAGCCGAGGTTTGTCTCCAGAAAGAGGCTGTTGGAGAGCATAGTGGACAGGTTGAACTTGAACTGCCAGCCCGGGATTTTGACGGTGTGTCCTGCCGATGGCAGAATTCCACCGCCGATGGGCTGTCCCGATCTCAAATCTCCCACCCAATTCGTTTTTTCGTTGGGAAAATGCATGACGGATGCGGTCATCTTGTTGGATTTGCCGAGCGATGCGGTCAGTTTCAAGAAATACGTGGCGTCGTTTGTCTTGGGCACGGCATCGAAATTTTCCGGTCGACCGAAAAAGTCATACTTGAGCTCTTCGGGCACGATGGAAAAATCATATTCGACACCTTCTTTCTGGTTCACGAACTGAGTGGCGGCAAAGAACCACACCTTGTCCCTAACGATCGGCCCCCCTACCGTGAAGCCGTACTCGTAGCGTTTGAGCAGTGCCGGATCCTGGTCTTTGATAGGCGAAGCATCGAGGGCGTCGTTTCTGTGGTAGAAGAAGAGGTTGCCTTTGAGCGTGTTGCTTCCGGATTTGGTGATCATGTTGATCACCGCACCCGCGGCTTCCCCGTATTCGGCATTGTAACCGGAGGTCATCACCTCGAATTCCTCGATACTGTCCTGGATGTACTGATCCACGAGAATCTGGCCGAAGTTGGCCACGTTGTCGTTGTTGGTGATGCCGTCGATGATGACGTTCATCGAGCGCATTCTCTCTCCGCTTCCGGCAATCCTCCCCGACGCTGGGTCTTTGGCTGCTCCGGCCGCCAGGGTGGCCAAATCCATGAAATTTCGGTTCAGAATGGGAAGGGACTCGATGTACGTGCTGTCGATGACCTCTCCCATGGAGGATTTGGCGGTTTCGACGAGAGGTGAATCCGCAACGACTGTGACGGATTCTTCGAGAGTGGCCATTCCCATGGTAAAGTCGATTACAGCCACTTCCCCCACATGGAGCCGCACCCCGGTCCGTATGATTGTCGCAAAGCCTTCCAGTTTGGCAGTGACCTCGTATTCACCCGGTGTCAAGGACGTAAAATGGTAATGCCCTTCTGTATTGGTAACCATGGAGAGATCTTTAGTGATCTCTGAGGGACTGTTAACGGTAACGGTAACGCCGGGTAACGGATTGCCGTCCTCATCCGTGATATGGCCTTTCATGGCAGACTTGTATGTCTGTGCATTTAAAGAAAGGCCCAGGAGCAAGACAAGTGATAAAGCACCTACAATAACGATTGCTTTTCTTTTGTTTTTCATATACCCTCCTTCATTTAATCCTTTTGGTTTTCCTCTATCTTTTTGACAAAGGATCCCCAAGTCTTCTCAATCTCTTTCGCGAAGACTTTTTAAGTGTCTTTTCTTTTTTTTTCGATCATCACCTCCTTTCTATTGATTTATGTAGATATAGGTCTCAGCTGCGTGCTGCAGACAAAATTGCGTCCACAAATGCGGATTTGGATTGAATCTCTAAAAGTTTGGAAAACCCTTCCATCCCCTCACGGATCCCCTAAATCCTTTAAAATGCAACTTGCTTCACAAGGAGCATTTCTGTGAAGTCTCTCGTTGCGTCCCTAATCGTGCTCTAGATGCATGCTCCCCCTTCGGTACATTTATGCCAGTATATTAAATTGTACATTTTTATGTCCAGCAAAATTTGTACCAAAATGAATTTTAGGCTAACTTAAATTGAATCAGCAAGTTGCTGAATCCTCGCCCGCGATTTTCGTCCAATAAATTGGATGAATTCAATTTATTGAATGTTGATGATCTTTCTTTATGGATCCGTCCGACAAGTTTTTGCCTTAATCCAGCCCGCACTGTTTTTTTCAGAAAAAATAGAAACGCTTCTGTCTTGAGGAGTTTTACTCCAATGTTTATAATCAAACGTGCAAATGAATTTTGGGGTATTCACTTGAAAGAAGATCTCTTATCCATTGGTTATGTCTCGGAGTTTTGCAGGATCTCCGTGAAAACATTGCGCTACTATGATGACGTGGGTTTGGTATTGCCTGCTTACGTAAATCCCCTCACCCGATACAGATATTATGCGCCCGAACAAGCCGAAATCGTTTTTTTAATCAAAATTCTCCGCGAGTTGGGATTTTCCATAGCCCAGATAAAGAAAGCCGTAAGCCAAAAGGGACTCGACGGTCTTGTCAACCTTTTTAGAGAACGTGAACAAATACTGAAGGATGATATCGGCAGTCTTCAAGAGAAGCTTGATGAAGTGGTGCGATTGAGAGAGCAGTACGAGAGGATTCGGACCGGAGAGTCTGCCCGGCAGCTCGGAGTTATTGTGTTGAAGAAGCTTCCTGATCGGCATATTGTTTTCCTCAGGAAGTTGACCTCTTACGAGGGCTTATCATTCAAGGAGGCGTTTGATCGGCTTGATGATCTGATTCAGGAAAGGAAACTGGGGGTCCGGAAAACAATGATGGCCGTCGTCAAAGGTGATTACAGGGAATTCGACCATCGTCGTGTCGATTTGAAATTTTGTTATGAGCTTTTGACTGAAGTGACATCCAAAGAAAATTTTATAGAGATACTTCCCGGAGGTCTTTACGCATCACTCCTTTTTGCCGGTAGGTACGAAAAATTAAGAGAAGAGGGATATGCTCGTCTGTATCACTGGATCGAGAATAACGGCTATTCGCCTGCGGGTTCTTCCATTGAGATCTACCACATTACGAGACCGGTCTCCCGGATCGTCGGCGATTTCTTGACGGAATTGCAGGTACCCGTCAGGAAAGGGAAGCATCCCATAAAATAGTGGTTCCTGCAAGAGCTGGATAAATCGGATAGGCATCCCTGATTTCGATTTTCGCGAGAGATGAAAAAACAGCTTGAACTCTCCCCCTGGGGGAGGCTGATAATTTAAAGTGAGCAAACTTGGAATCGAAAAGGAGATCAATGATGAAGACGACAATCTGCTGTATTGTGTTCTTCAGCCTTCTCTATGCGTCGGATTCTTCCGGAATCTCTAATAGTGCGGGCTTCCTCGGCCTGGCCAAAGGTGCGGATATCCAACTGGAGATAGTGCGGTCATCCGATCTGGTGGATGAGGACATAAGCCTCCGGTTAAAAGGTTTATCGTCCGGAAAAAAATATCTGGTTCGTGCTGAGACTCAGGATGACATGAAGAGAAAATGGGTGTCGTCTGCGGAATTCGAGGCTGATAGAGAAGGCGAGATCGATTGTTCCTCTCAGTCTCCCGTTTCCGGAAGTTATGATAAGGCTGATCCGGCAGGCCTTTTCTGGTCTATGGGTCTCGAGAAACCTGCCAAGGGCTATTTTGGAATGTTTGCCAAAATGAGCGCACAACCTCAAGACGTCCACATCAGTGTTACCGGAGACAATGGAATCGCCTTCACCCAGGAGTTCCCGATGAAGTATGTTTCCGATGCCGTTAGCCGGGATGATGTGAAAGAGGGATTTGTCGGGAAGTATTTTGTCGATAAGAGCAAATCTTCGCTGCCGGCGGTTATCGTGACCGGAGGCTCGGGCGGCGGATTCTTGTGGTCTGAACAGGTGGCAGCTGTCCTTGCATCGAGAGGCTATGCTGCTCTGGCTGTTGCCTATTTCGATTACAGGGGAAGTTACGGGTTGCCCAACGGTCTGGCCGAAATTCCCTTGGAATATTTCGAGAGATCCATTCAATGGCTGAGGGCACGGAAGG